>CAYFWD010000037.1:0-17948 GCA_964346795.1 uncultured Bacteroidaceae bacterium | reverse complement strand
GTACAACTTTTTTCTAATATGCAAAACTTTTTTACTCTTTTTTCAAAAGAAAATACACCTAATTATTATAATCTTCTAAAAAACAAAATACTAGAGCACAAATAAAAATTCAAATTATAATCAATAAAATTTTTCTTTAATAGAATCAAATTCTAATTTCGTAGAATCAAAAGATAGAAAATTAGAATCAAAAGATAAAAATGTAAAATCAAGTTATAATTATAATACATAATATCAATAATTCATTTTTATAAATTAATTTGTCCTTCAAATACTTTTTCTACCGAACCTTGAAGATATATATTAGAATATGTATTTTGTGGAGTTTTGGTAAAAAACACTTTTAATTCTCCTCCTTTTGAATAAATGGTTATTGGTGAAAGATTTATGTTGTATGTTTTTGCATAAGCAATGGCTGAGGCTGTTATTCCTGTTCCACAAGAAAGGGTTTCACCTTCTACACCCCTTTCATAAGTTCTTATTTTTAGCTCACTTTTAGATACTATTTCAATAAAATTAGCATTTACTCCATCATATTTCTCAAATCGCTTATCATAACGAATAGTTTTACCCTCTTCTTTTATATTTATTTGAGAAACATCATTAACTACTTTAACAAAATGCTCAGTTCCTGTATTGAGGTATTGCCCATCTTCAAATGGGATAATCTCTTTAACATCACTAAGACTTAGTTTAATAGAATACAAGTTAGCATTTTGAGTTATGATTTCTCCTAAGTGCAATCCATCGGATGCTATAAAATTTGTTTTTGAATCAATGATTGAAAGACTATGAGCAAAAGCTATAATACTCCTTGCTCCATTCCCACACATCATTCCAGTAGAGCCATCGGGATTAAAGAAGTTCATCTTAAAATCAGCTTCTTTTACATTTTCCAAAAGGATTAAGCCATCAGAACCTATTCCAAATTGTCTATGGCAAAGCTTTTGTATTTCTTCTTTCATAAAACGAATACCTTGGCTACGATTATCAATAAGTATGAAATCATTTCCTGTGGCTTGATATTTTACAAAAGAAATAGCCTTCATGTTATCTTAAAAATTATATGTTGCATTAAGAGCAAGCTTGTAAGCATCAACTCTTTTTGATATATTCTTAAATTTCACATTTTGATATTCAACACATAAAGAAACGCTAAACTTAGAATTTAAAACATATTCTAACCTCGGAGAAATTCTATAATAGTTTTCAATATTCATTCCTAAACCATAAGCATTTAAGTATCCTTCCTTGTTAACATCCAAATTGTTCGTGTAGCCCAATAGCAAAGCCGGTTTAAAGTTTCCAGCTGTAAAGGTATAATCTAACCATGAAGCAAATGTTGTAGTTGGATAATAAGAAAACTTGTTATTAATTGTATCATAAGCTGACTCGTAATAACCCCCTATAATTGTCATATCGTTAAGATTATCACCAATAATTGCTTGTGCTTTTATATCGTGTTTCTTTGTTTTGTAGTTAAAATAAACAGAAGTAGAGAAATTGTACATTACCTCGTCCATTTTAAGGGTTTGATTATTTGGAGTAAGGTAGGTTTCTCTTGGCTTTATGGCTTTGAATTCTCCTCCTATTCCTGCAAAAAGATTATCAGAAACATATTGTAAGTGAAGATTGGTTATAGGTATAAATGTCCTTATTTGCTGGTTATAATCTTTTTTATTATCAACTCCTATTGTAGCATAATCTCTTTGAAAAGAAAGCACAGAAAGTATATTAAACTTTTCTATTGGTTGATACTCTAAACGTATCTGGTATAGTCTTCCAAATGGATGAAAAGGTGCTCCGTTATGCATTTCCTTATTTGAAGGCATCATTTGAGGAAGAGTCATTGGATTCCAATACTGACCAACCAATAGTTGAGCTTTTTCCCAGTTAGCCTGCATATAGGCATGTCTTAGTCTTAAATAGTTTGCTGCCCCTTCGGCTTGTCCTGTAAAATCAACTTCAATAACCCCTAAAAACTTTGCTCCCATTACTTCACTAAGATTTATCTTAGTACCTATTCTTGTAGTAGAAACAGAAAAATAATGATTAGGTGTTGCATTTAAATCTTCTCCATTTTCATTATAAAGTGGAGCCTTAGGAAACATTGAAAAGAGTCCATCAACAACAGAATGATTCTTACGAGTATTGTAGAAATACTGAGCATTAACATACCCATAAACATCGTAAGAAAACCCTGACTTCTCTTGTGAAAAAGCACTTAGAGAAAGTAGGGAAATCAATGTAAGAACTATTATCCTGTTTGTTTTTATCATTTATTTTTTCTTCAAGTTAGCTATTGAAAGTATTATACCCAAAGCAACACCTAAAAGTGCTGCAAATAATACCTGAAATTCTTTTGGCAACATAAAAGTTATTGTATGTGCAGGATACCAGAAGAAAGGAATTGTTTTTTTGAAAACAAAGTTCCATTGCACTTTCCAGTTGAGATTTTCAATAATTCTTCCAAAAGGAATTGGAGTAAAGAATTTTCTAAAAGAACCTTGATTTTCTAAAATATGAGTATCTGTTACCTTATGGACAGTCATAAAGACAGGAGCAAAAAAGGTATTCATAAATAAAGAAACAGAAAAAGCATAAAGCAGTTTTATTCCAAAAGTCTGTTCAGCAAGATTTGCAGCAGTGATATTTAATCCAAAATAATCAAAAAACCCAAATGTTCCTCTTGCAAACAAACCCATAGCCACTGAAATACCAACCCCCAATATTCCCCATACAAATGCTCTTGGTAAAAGTCCAAAACCTTTTTCATTATATACTCCTTTTGAAATTCTTAGTCCTATACTTTCACCCAAAGTTGCCAAAATAGCAAACTTAAAGTATGCTAAGAGGAAAAATCTCCAATCCTTAGCTCCACTCCATTGCATAAACCAATCTTTTAAAGGCTCTACTGCAATAAATAACGTAATCACCCCAATTACTATCAGGGTGATTAATACATCATTTCTCTTCATTAGTTTTGAGGTTTTTGTTCCTGTTTATTAGTTAACTGACCTTCCAATTCTGCAATTCTCTTGCTTGAACGTTCAATTTGCTTATTTGCTTGCGACAACTTGTAAGATATAGCAAAAGTATTATAAACTATCATTCCACAAGCTGCAATAGCAATTACAAAGCATATCCAATACTTATAATTCAACTCCAACTGCGGAGAGTACTGTAAAAGGAACATAGCTATTATCAAAACAGAAAAAGCTAAATTCCAAAGAGCTTTCTTATTCATATAATTAATATTTATTATTTTTCAATTCTAATGCGGGCATCAACAGCAACAACAGCATTTGCAGAACCTAAAAGAGGATTTAGGTCCATTTCTGCTATTTCAGGAGCAGCTTGAACCAATGCACTTACTCTGGCAATTTGGTCAGCATACAACTCTTCATTTACAGGCTCCTGTCCACGAACACCTTGAATAATCTTGTAGCTTCTCAAACTCTTAATCATTTGTTTTGCTTCACCTGTTCCAATTGGAGCAAGATTAGATTGAACATCTTTCAATACTTCAATAAATATTCCTCCTATTCCACAAAGAACTTGATGTCCAAAAAGGTCAGTACGCATAGCTCCTATATAGACTTCTGTTCCAAAAAGCATTTGAAGAGTTTGAACAGCATAAGTATCCTTAATCTTCATTAATCTATCAAACTCTCTTCTTATTGTTTCTTCATCCTTAACATTCAAAACAACACCACCAACATCACTCTTATGAACAGGTCCAACAACCTTCATTACCAAAGGATAGCCATACTCTTTTGCAAAAGCTATTGCATCCTCAACCCTATCGGAAGAAACTTCATGAGAACGTTTTATTCCTGCTGCATCAAGCAACTGATACATTGGTTTAGTATCCATATATCCATCTTCAACGCTGTCAATAATTTCTCTAACCCTCTTAACATCTATCTCAATAATATCCTTTGCATCAACACTTGGCTTAGGAGTTGCCTTAATCTTTGCCAAGGCTGTACCAAGCACTGTCTCTTCTGGAAAATAGTTATTTCCTTTTGAAACAAACTCTTCAACCTCTTCCTTTGCAACAAGAGTAGAAGGCATAATAGGGAATATAGGCTTTTTGGAAGTTTTCATCTTTTGGTCAATTACTGCATAAGCATCAAAAATCCTGTCCAGACCTGGTGTACCAAATATTATACACATTGCATCAATATTATCAAAATCATTATTGCAAGCGTCAATAATCTTTCCTAACTGTTCTGGTGTGCCAGTTGCCAAAAAGTCTATTGGGTTACCAACAGATGAACCAGGGAAAAGCTCTGCCAAAAGCTTATCTGCTTTTTCTCCTTCAATATGAGGAACATCCATACCTCCCCTGCTTAAAGCATCAGTAAGCATTACAGCAGGACCTCCTGCATGAGTAATGATAGCAATATTCTTGCCTTCAAATTCTGGATAAGTAAATATTGAACCTACTGTGATTAACTCCTCTCTACCATTACAGCGAACAATACCTGCCTTACGGAAAAGAGCATCAACAGCAACATCAGGAGATGCTAATGCCCCTGTGTGAGATGAAGCTGCTCTTGAACCTGCTTCTGAACCTCCTGACTTAATTGCAGCAATCCTGCAACCTTTCTTATATAAAGATGAAGCGTGTTTAAGTAATTTTGCAGGTTTTTTTATATTTTCTGCGTACATTAAAATAACCTTTGAGGAAGTTTCCGGATCAAAAACCTCGTCATGATACTCCAAAATATCTTCTATACCCAGTTGTGCAGAATTTCCAACACCCCAACAATGATTAAAATGCAATCCCTGCTGCATTCCAATATCCATAATAAAACATCCTGTCGCTCCCGAACCTGTTATAAAATCAACTCCCTTGGAAGAAGACTTTGGAAAAGGTTTAGAAAAAATAGCATGATGATAAGGAGTAAATATTCCTGTACAATTAGGACCTATTAAAGCACCATTATTATCTTCTATTATCTTAACTATTCTCTGTTCTAGTTCCTTACCCTCCTTACTTTCTTCTCCAAAACCGGCAGAAATTATAATATATCCCTTTGTTTCTTTTTTCTCAGCCAAAACTCTAACAGTTTCTTCTGTATATTTTGCAGCAATTGCTATAACTGCCAAATCAACCTGAGGAATATCATTAATATTATGATAACATTTTACTCCCTGAATCTCATCCTCCTTAGGGTTTACAACATATAAATGTCCTTTAAAATCACCTTCAATAATGTTTCTCAAAACAGCTCCACCAGGTTTTGTTGTGTCATTTGATGCACCAACAACCACAATACTTTTTGGATTAACCAATTCCTTAGTAACTTTTGTACTCATATCTTAAATATCATTTTAAATTATTAAAATCATTTTGACTTGCAAAGATATACAATTATCAGGAATAATTGCACTTATTTGAGCATTAATTACAAAATTTGGTATATAAAGGAATTATGCTTAACTTTGCAAGTTCTAAACAGTAACTTATACAAAATATAAATATATGAAAAGAATTGATATTAATCAAGCTGCCAGCCTTATAAAAGACGGAATGACAATAATGGTAGGTGGTTTTTTGGGAGTTGGTGCTCCTAATGATGTCATAAGAGCCATTGTAAAAGCAGGCAAAAAAGACCTGACAATCATTTGTAATGACACTGCCTTCCCTGATTCTGGAAGTGGAATGCTTGTTGCAAATCGTTTAGTAAGGAAGGTCATTGCCTCACACATAGGAACAAACCCCATTGCAGGAGAAATGATGCTTAGTGGAGAAATGGAGATAGACCTTGTACCACAGGGAACCCTTATAGAACAAATACGTTGTGGAGGCTCAGGATTAGGAGGAGTTTTGACCCCTACTGGCTTAGGCACTATGGTAGAAAACGGAAAACAAATAATTAATATTGACGGAAAAGATTTTCTATTAGAAAAACCGCTTAGAGCAGATGTAGCCTTAGTTGGAGCAAGCATTGCAGACTCTTATGGTAATTTGGTATTTAGAGGAACAACCAAAAACTTCAACCCGCTTATTGCTATGGCTGCCGATACAGTTATAGCACAGGCAACAGAAGAGGTTGAAAAAATAGAACCTCACGATATTCATACCCCTTATCTTTTCATTGACTACTTAGTAAAATAATAATAAAACAATAAAAACACACAAAAACTATGACTAAAAAATCAGTAATTAGAGTTAGAATGAGTATGCATGATGCTCATTATGGAGGAAACCTTGTTGATGGAGCAAAAATGCTAAACCTTTTTGGAGACGTTGCAACAGAACTCTTAATAATAAATGACGGAGACGAAGGATTATTTGTTGCTTATGACAATGTTGAATTTTTAGCCCCTGTTTATGCAGGAGATTTTATTGAAGCCGAAGGAGAAATAACCTCAGTGGGTAACTCTTCAAGAAAGATGAAATTTGAAGCAAAAAAAGTTATAGCACCAAGAACCGACATATCTGCATCAGCAGCAGATGTTTTGGAAGAACCAATTGTAGTTTGTAGAGCAACAGGAACCTGTGTAGTACCTAAAAACTGTCAAAGAAAAAATAAATAATTAAAACAAAAACTTAAATATGGAAAAGTTAATAATAACTGCTGCTATTTGTGGAGCAGAAGTATTAAAAGAACATAACCCTGCCGTTCCTTACACTGTTGAGGAATGCGTTAGAGAAGCCAAATCGGCTTATGATGCAGGAGCTTCACTTATTCACCTTCACGTTAGAGAAGATGACGGAACACCAACCCAAAGCAAGGAACGCTTCAAATTAGTTATGGACGCTATAAGAAAAGAATGTCCAGATGTAATAATTCAACCCTCAACAGGAGGAGCAGTTGGAATGACAGATGACGAAAGACTGCAACCGACAGAACTCAATCCTGAAATGGCTACATTAGACTGTGGTACACTAAACTTTGGAGGAGACGAAGTATTTACCAATACAGAAAACACCATCAAATACTTTGGCGACAAAATGATTGAAAGAGGAATAAAACCAGAACTGGAAGTTTTTGATAAGAGTATGATTGAAATGGCTCTACGACTTCACAGGAAAGGACATATCCAAAAACCTATGCATTTTGACTTTGTTATGGGAGTAAATGGAGGAATAGGTGGAGACATTAGAGACTTCACTTTCCTTAGAGGCTCTATCCCTTCCGATGCAACCTATACCGTTGCAGGAGTTGGTCGTTATGAGTTTCCACTTGCCTGTCTTGCCATTATTGATGGAGGACACGTTAGAGTAGGATTTGAAGACAACGTATATCTCTCAAAAGGAGTATTGGCAAAGAGCAATGGTGAGTTAGTAGAAAAGGTAGTACGCCTTGCAAAAGAATTTGGCAGAGAAATAGCTAATCCGGCAGAAGCAAGACAAATATTAGGTTTAAAACCATTAAAATAATTTTTTTTCATAATAATAACTTTTTAGGCGAGCAGATGCGAAATCTCCTCGCTTTTTTTTATTTCTTTTTTGGTTGTTATTTGTAGGGAGAACCATTGTAGTTGTCCAAATATCATATCATCATGATTTTATTATTAAGGAAAAAGATAAAATTTATTGCCTTAAAAATTCATATAATTAGGATAAAAAATATTTTATAAAAGATGAAAAATAAATATTTCCTCTTTTTTAAAGGTCTTTAATCTCCTTAAAATCTTTTTTTGTAAGAAAATATTTTAATTTTGCCGATTATATTCAATATTGACTTTTTATGAAATTAAAGAAAACAGGATTTAATCAGGAAAGGTTTATAATTTACTTTTTATTGTTTTTAGTTTACATTATCACCTTCTACCCTCTTACTAAGACAGGTTTTAGTGTTGGTGATGATATTGATTTTTACACTGAACTGAGTAAAGATAATTTTCATCAGACAATAAAAAATACTGCCCTAAGACAGGGAAGGTTTTATTTTCTTTTTATGCGTTATATTCAAATATTCTCCCTTTCTACTTATAACACTGTTTTCTTTGACTTACTGCATATCCTGCCTATTGCTTTTAGCTTTATTTTGTTTTCTAAACTTATTCAACGTGTGTTTAGGAGCGATGCCATTACTCTTTTTTCTGCTGTTTTTATGGCTTTATCTTTCCAGATTGCAGGGTTTCATTCCTGCACAACTGCATATCCTTTTTTCTTTACTCTTGCTTTTTGTATTCTTTTATGTTCTTTTCATCTTTTTCTGTCTTTCTATGAGAAAAACAAAAAACTCTTTCTTTATCTATCTGCAACAACTATGTTTATTGCTTCTTTATTCTATGAGGCTTTTATACTCTACTACCTGGTTTTCTTAATGATTGCAATATGGAAAAATAATCTTTTTGCAGGCAGGACAAGGGAAAATATTGGTAAAACATTCAAAGAGCTTATTCCTTTCATTGTTGGTGGAACAGTATATTTGATTCTTTATTTTGCTTTTCAGCATTTCTATCCTCCTCAATATGATGGTGTAAATTTTTCAAAAAGTTTTTCTATATGGGGTGTGTTTAAGACTGCTTTTGTTATGAGTAAGTTAGCTTTCCCTTTGCAGAACTTCTATGACTATAAGAATTTGTTGATTTATCGTAATATGAATATTGACGGTGTGTTTGATATTTACAGGTTAGATTTGGATGTTTTTATTATGGGATTGATTATTATGGTTTTGGCTTATTATTCTATGAACAGGTATAAAGCTATAAAATATATTCATCTTCTATGGGGATTTCTTGCTGGTATTTGCCTGGTGTATATTCCTCTGCTGGTTGTTTCTTCTTCTTCTCGCTACTATTTACAAAACTGGCATAGCTATGTGCCTACCTTTTTCTCTTTCTTCGGTTATACCCTAAGTTTGTTAATGGTTTTGTTTGCTATTTTGAATCTATTGTCTTTTTCCAGTATTACAAGAAAGATTTTTCAAGTGATTGTTTGCATTGGATTATTTTATATTTCTTCCATTACACAGACTACCAACAGGGCTATTGCCAAGGATTTGGAGATTTCTGAATTTCGTCTTGAAATGGCTGATTTTGCTTTTAAGCAAGAGGTTATCCCTAAGCTAAACACCAATACTCCTATCTGTTTTGAGCAGGCTCATTCCACTATGTCATATTCTGGACAATGGGTTACAACACAATATTTTACTTGGAGAGATTTCTTAAATAAGCAGGTTGGAAAGGAATATAATATATTTGACAGTTATAAAGATTTTGTTTTGGAAAACAAGTCAGAAGAAATGGTTTGGGTTTGTTTTTTCAGACAGGGAGCCAAAACGGATGATGCTATTATGTATTTTGCAAAACTAAAAGGAGAAGACCTGCCAAAAACTCAAAACGAAATAATTTGTGATACCATAATAGCATTATATCGCAGTACATATAAAATGTTTAATGTTAGCATTGCAACAGAAAACTCAAATGACACAGTATTTATTAATGATTTACCTGTAAGTTCTTTGGGTAACCTTCATAGTGCAAATATGTTTTTTACAACTAAAAAAGGACATAATAGCAGTGTTATGCAAATAACGGGTAAAAACCTTATTGCTTCTTCCCTCTCTGTCAGTAATATTTTGAATTATGGAGAGATATTAAACTCTTATTCTTTAACCACTCTAAGCAAAGAGGAGAAGATAAATATTCTTATTGAAACAATAAAGAATGATACTTCCTGGTATAATCTTATCAAGAGAAAAGCAAAGGAAAAGAATATATCAGTAGAGCAATCCCTGAGAGATGATGCTGTTTGGTATATGGAGGTTAATGGTTAGTGGTTAGTGAGGAGGTATTTACCATTAATAATTAACCACTAACCATTAATAATTAACCATTAATAATTAGCGAACTCTTTATAGAAATAAGGTATGGTTTCTATTCCTTTGAAGAGTTGTTCTAATGGGTAGCTTTCGTTTGGTGAGTGGATTGCATCTTCTCCTAAGCCAAAGCCCATAAGTATTGATTTTATTCCAAGTATTTTTTCAAAGCCTGCAATAATTGGTATTGAACCTCCACTTCTTGTTGGCACAGGTCTTTTTCCATAAGTTCTCTCATAGGCTTTTTCTGCTGCCTTATAGGCTGGCATATCTATTGGAGAAACATAAGCATAACCTCCGTGCAGTGGAGTAACTTCTACCTTTACACTCTTTGGTGCCAGGCTTTCAAAATACTTCTTAAAGCGTTCTGTTATCACGTTATAATCCTGGTCTGGAACCAGACGGAAAGAAATCTTTGCATGAGCTGTTGAAGGGATAACTGTCTTTGCTCCTTCTCCCTGGTAGCCTCCCCAAATTCCACAAACATCCAATGAAGGACGGATACCTGTACGTTCTATGGTTGAGTATCCTTTTTCTCCATGAAGTTCATCAATATTTAAAGCTGCTTTATATTCTTTTTCATTATAAGGAGCTTGTGCCATTAATGCTCTTTCTTCATCAGAAACAACTATTACTTCCTTATAAAAATCAGGAACTGTAATATGGTTATTATCGTCAGTGAGCTTAGCTATCATCTCACACAGGATATTGATAGGGTTAGCCACTGCTCCTCCGTAGAGTCCTGAGTGAAGGTCTCTATTTGGTCCTGTAACCTTTACTTCAACATAGCCCAAACCTCTTAATCCTGTGGTTATTGAAGGGGTGTTTTTATCAATCATTGAAGTGTCGGAAACCAGTATAATATCGGCTTTTAAGAGTTCTTTATTTTCTTCACAGAAAGGATAAAGCGATGGTGAGCCTATCTCTTCTTCTCCTTCCAACATAAACTTAACATTACAAGGCAACTGGTTGGTCTTAACCATATATTCAAATGCTTTTGCATGCATAAAAGCCTGTCCTTTGTCATCATCAGCTCCACGAGCCCAAATCTTTCCGTCTCTAATCTCCGGCTCAAAAGGTGGTGTATTCCACAATTCAAGGGGGTCCACTGGCATAACATCATAATGACCATAAATCATTACTGTTTTTAACTTTGGATCTATTATCTTTTCTGCATATACAACAGGGTTTCCCTGTGTTGGCATTATCTCGCACCTGTCGGCTCCTGCTTCAAGTATAAGCTTCTTCCAGTATTCTGCACATCGTATCATATCTGGCTTATGAGCCTCAATAGAGGAAATAGATGGTATGCGAATCAGTTCAAATAATTCATTTAAAAATCTTTCTTTGTTCTCTTCAATGTAGTTTTTAACAGTTTCCATTTTTATTTTATTTTATTATTTTATTTTATTCTTCTTCCTCATAATATTCAGGAAGTACTAAATCATCTTTTGAAAGTACGGGAAAATTAATATAGTCTCTAATTATTACTACCGATGGATATATAGCTTTCAGACTAAGATATGGTCCAAAGGCATCTAACCTTGTCAAGAAATCACCAAGCTTAACAGTAAAATTAGGCTCTTCAAAAAGCACATAAGCTCTTTGCTCTGGAAAAATCATAGCTATTTCATCTCTTAAATCAAAAGCCTTTTGCTTGGAGCCAGCTCCTGTGAAGACCCCAACTTTTATTCTATAACCCAATGCTGTTCGTGCTATTTCATTAAAAGCAACATGCTGTTCCAATATGGTTTGCAGTCGTCCATCTGCAATTATTTGCACCTGAGCCTTGCTTGTGAGTCCTGTTAGAATCGAGAAAAATAGCAGTATTATTATTTTCTTCATCTCTTATGAGGGGCATTGGCTATTTGGCAGCTCCATGAAGTTGAACGTTTGGCACTATCAAAACAGGGAATGGAGACAGGTTTATCATCTGTTGTGAATACGGTCCAAGGAAGAATAAGTTAGCAAGTGTCTTTTCCTGTTCTATCATCGTTACTATAAGGTCAGCATTAACGCTGTGTGCATATTCAATGGTTGCTGTTGTAACGTTTTCGGTATCCACAAAGTCAGTAGTGTAAGGCAAACCTTGTTGTGTAAGGAATTTCTCCACACTCAAAACATAGCTTTTAACCTCTTTTCTAACTGTTTTAACACTACTTGTCTGTACTCCCAAAATATTAATACTGGACTGAGGAAACATCTTAGCAAACTCAATAGTCCAAGGCACCTTTTGACGAGTATCTCTTGTAGAGTCAATAGGGAGAACTATCTTTTCAAGGTGCTTATCAAAATTAAATGTCTCTCTAACAATCAAAACAGGAGATTCGCACTCAACAACTAATTTAAAGGTGTTTTGTCCAGCATACTTTTCATCAAAACCACTCCTGCCGTGAGCTCCAATAACAAGTAAGTCCGGTTGTTCGTCCTTAACCAGTTTTGCCATTGCCTGATAAATTTTTCCATTGCAAATAATGTAGGAAATTCGTTTGCCATTTAATTTAGGAGTATAATCAGCAGCTATCTGATTAAGTTCCTCTTTTGCTTCTTCAACATCTTTTTCTTTGGTTTCCACCCAAGCCATTAAAATATCTGCACCCGTACGATTTGCAATATCAACGGCTAATCTTAAAGCGGTAAATGAGGATGGTGAAAAATCAATTCCAACAATAATTTGAGACATCATAAGCGTTAATTTTTAAATTAATAATCAAATTTATTGGCTACTTAACTTGGAAATTACTATTTTTGCAAATATAATAACCAAATTTTTGGCAAATATAGGCATAATTTGTTAAAAACAAAAGATAAATCGCATTATTTTTATATGAACGAAAATTTAGACCCTAATTTACAAAGGCTAAACAATACTGAAAAAGACTTTGAAAGAGCTTTACGACCATTGAATTTTGACAGTTTTGCAGGGCAACCTCAAATTATTGAAAATCTAAAAATATTTGTTCAGGCTGCAAAGGAACGAAATGAAAGTTTGGACCATGTTCTCTTGCACGGACCTCCTGGATTGGGCAAAACAACCCTCTCTCATATTATTGCCAACGAACTTGGAGTAAATCTCAAACTAAGCTCTGGACCAGTACTGGATAAACCAGGAGAGCTGGCAGGCATTTTAACAAATTTGGAAGAGAATGATGTATTATTTATTGACGAAATACATCGTTTGAGTCCTATTGTTGAAGAATATCTCTATTCTGCAATGGAAGACTACAAAATAGATATACTGATAGAATCAGGACCCAATGCACGAAGTGTTCAGATAGCCCTCTCCCCTTTCACCCTTATAGGAGCCACCACTCGCTCAGGACTGCTTACCGCACCTCTTCGCTCACGCTTTGGCATAACCTCACGACTGCAATACTACAACCACGATACTCTTAACAAAATCATAAAACGCTCAGCCAATATCCTCAACACACCCATTGAAAACAATGCCTCAGAAGAGATAGCCAGACGAAGTAGAGGAACACCACGAATAGCCAACCTGCTGCTTAGACGAGTTAGAGACTTTGCACAAATAAAAGGTAATGGAACGATAACCTTAGATATAGCACAAATGGCACTGTTAGCCTTGAATGTTGACAAAAACGGATTAGATGAGATGGATAACAGAATACTTAGTGCAATAATAGATAAGTTTAAGGGAGGACCCGTTGGACTGACAACCATAGCAACAGCCGTTGGAGAAGATGCAGGAACAATAGAAGAAGTATATGAACCCTTTCTTATTCAGGAAGGATTTTTGATGCGAACATCAAGAGGAAGAGAAGCAACACCCCTTGCCTACCAACACTTAGGAAAGAAATATCCTAATAGACAAGGAGAAATGGGGAGTTTATTTGAATAGAAGTCAATAAGAGCGAATTATTTTTAAAATTTCGGAGTAATCACCCAAGCTATTGGTATTATAAACTATTTTTCTATCAGGTGAAACTAACAAGAAACGTGGCATAGATTTTATTGTCGATAAAAGTTTATCCATACCCTTTGCATGATAGAAATGGTCTGTAATTGCAAATTTCTTAATAGTTTTTCTTATGAGATCAGAGTTAGAAGAAATAGGATTGATTGAGAGAACCTTAATACCTTCTCTTTCCAAAAACAATTCTCCATATTCTTGTTTTTCCTCGCTAAAAATAATAAAACTTTCCAAACAAGGCTTGCAACCAACAAACCAAAAATCTAATAATAACCAACCATCAATTTTTTTTATTGAAGTTGTATCTCCATCAAGATTTACAATTGGATAATTGAGGAACTGGTCATTTAAAATTGAATCATTACTTTCATTTTCTTCCTCATAAATGTACCATCTTTCATCTAAAATCTTATCAAAATTATTGTATTCTTTTCTATTAAAATCAAAGAACAAACTAAGTAAAGAATCTTGATTATCATAATTATAATCAGAAAAATAATAATTAATAATAGTATTATTCTCTATTTGCTTTATATCTATCCTGTCAATAAGTTTTGTTTTATTATTAACGAATAAAGAAACCTCATTATGATTTTGAATCCATTCTCCTGTTGATTCATCTTTTGTAAATTGATTATTATTATCAAAGGACAGTATTTTATATTTTATCCCATCAATATTTTGAGAGCTTATACACTTAAAACTAGGGTGTAAATACTTGTTCTCAGCATTAAAAAGATAATAATAATCCATTGCATTACCCATTACTATTCCTTCACAGAGAAAATATCCTATGGAATCAGACTTTTGTGTAAGGATTAATTCGTCTGACATTAAGTCAACTATTTTAGCACTATCTTTTTTGAGAATATAATACTTTACATATTTATTTACTGCAAAGTAACCTGGTGTAGATTTTTTTACATAATAAATGATAGAGTCATAGATTTTGGTTTGATTATCATATTTATTAACCTTAAAACTAATATATTCTTTATTATACTGGTTAAAGACTTCTTTTTCCCAATATTTCTTAGCCTTATTAGAAGTAGAACAAGAAACTAAAAACACTAAGAAAAACAAATAAACCATTGTTCTTTCACAACATATCATTTTATTTATAACTTTAATATAAATAATAACCAAGATATAATCTCAATATGAATCTTGGTTATTATTTAATTGTTCCTACTATATAAAATCTATGTAAATCAGGTTTTGAATTTGTTAACACCCTAATGCATTTATTTAGCACACTATTACTTTCCATATTTATCGTATTTATAGTAAAATTTATGGTGTCAATTTCATTAGGTTTTATGCTATCCCCTATATTTATATCTAAACTTGTACAATTACAATCTACAACAACATTATAATACTTAATAACATCATTACTAATGTTTTGAATAATAAAGTAACCTTTCGTTATTGTATTTGGAGCTACAACACCAACATCATATCTATCTTTTATTATTCTTATTGATGAATTACTACTTATTGTCTTTCCGCAAGATAAAAATATTATTAAAGCAATTATAAGGGGAAAAAATCTCATTTATCAACTATTAAATATTTACACTTACATTTTGTGAAAAGAAATTTAAATTAATTTTAGGTTCTTCTCTAATAATACTTTTTCTTAACACACATGAACCAGTAGTACAATTTTTACAAGCATAATCTTTTTTATTATTATCATAATATGGCTTTTCGCATTTTTTACATCCATCCTTTGCTTCACACCATAGTACTAATATTAATGTTGAACCATTATTATCAGCAGCAACATAAGCAATATTAGTATCTCCTACATCATTCGGGTCAAGATAATACTCAATATTACCATTTTCATCTTTAAATTTTAATAAAGAACAGCCAAAAGTTATATCATTATTGCTAACTTTATCATATCCATAAAATTTCAATATAGGTCTTTCTTCTAATTCTGAATCATCAATTATATCACTTATTGTTAATAAATAATTGGGATTAGATTGATTAAAATTTTTTATTAAATACATCTGAGAATAAAGCAACTCTATTGGCTGTTCAGCTAGTTTAACTCCTAATTTAATTGAATTGGTAGAAATTTTATTTTTTTGAAGCTTTACGGCATCAAAACTATTCTTCTCTACATCTCTGTCCGAACATGAAAACACCATGAATACACATGATAAAATCAAAATAAAAACATTATTTTTAGACTATTTAAACCACATATTTACCATAATAACTTTGCAAAAATACAAAATAATACTATTAAAAAAATATTTTGACAGATTTTTTTTTATATTTAAATTCATTTCAATCTGTTTACGAAGAACATAAAGAGAAAATTATTTAAGACATACCCTAATACGATTAATAATATTATCAAATCTTTATCAGGTGAAAAAAAAATAATACCTTTGCATTTACATTAATATTAAAATAATAAATAATAAAAAACAATAATAAATATGGCAACACACAAAATCAGTGCTAAGAAACTTACACTAAAACAAGTTGAAAAAATATTAAACTCCAATATGAAATTGGAGCTATCCCAAGACGCAAAGGACAGGATAACAAATTGCAGAAACTATCTTGACAAAAAAATGAAAAACCAAAAAGAACCCATATATGGAGTTACCACAGGCTTTGGTTCACTATGCAATATATCCATCTCCAAAGAAGAACTTTCACAGCTTCAAAAGAACCTGGTAATGTCTCACGCCTGCGGAATGGGTGAGGAAGTACCACAAGAGATAGTAAGAATAATGCTGTTAAACAAAATCCAATCCCTCTCCTATGGCAACTCAGGAGCACAGCTAATAACCATAGAAAGACTTATAGACTTCTACAACGAAGGCGTTTATCCAGTAGTTTATCAACAAGGCTCACTGGGAGCCTCAGGCGACTTGGCACCACTTGCTCACATGTGCCTGCCACTGTTAGGACTTGGAGAAGTATATTACGAAGGAGAGCTATACACAGCAAAAGAAATCAACAAAAAATTCGGCTGGAAACCAATAGAGTTAAAATCAAAAGAAGGCTTAGCACTACTCAACGGAACACAATTTATGAGTGCCTATGCAGTGTGGAGTATACTAAAAGCACAAAAGCTTTCTTTACTTGCTGACCTTATCATGAGCGTATCCTTAGAAGCCTTTGACGGAAGAATAGAACCATTCTTTGATGCAATACACCAGGCAAGACCACATAAAGGACAGATAGAAACAGCAAAGAACATAAGACTGTTCTTAGAAGGCAGTGAGATAATAAAACAAAAGAAACAACATGTTCAGGACCCATACTCCTTCCGTTGCGTACCACAAGTACATGGAGCTTCCAAAGACGCCATTGACTGGGTAGAAAGCGTTATAACAACAGAGATAAACTCCGTAACCGACAACCCAACAGTATTTCCGGAACTTGACCAGGTCATTTCCGCAGGCAATTTCCACGGACAACCCCTTGCAATAAACCTTGACTTCTTAGCAATAGCCGTAGCAGAGCTTGGATCCATATCCGAAAGAAGAACCTACCAACTAATTGCTGGAAAGAGAGACCTGCCATCATTCCTGGTAGCCAACCCGGGACTCAACTCAGGTTTTATGATACCACAATACACCCAAGCATCAATTGTTTCTCAGTCCAAACAACTCTGCACACCAGCATCAGTAGATACCATTGACTCCTCACAAGGACAGGAAGACCACGTTTCCTTTGGTTCAAATGCAGCAACAAAACTATATAGAGTTATCAACAACACCGAAAGAGTACTTGCAGTAGAGCTCTTCAACGCAGCACAAGCATTAGATTTCAGAAAACAAAAGACAGGATTAAAATCTTCTGAAATAATAGAAAACTTCGTAGCCGAATACCGCAAAGACGTAAACTTCGTAAAAGAAGACGAAATAATGTTTACCCTTATGCAAAAAAGCGTTGATTTCCTTGATAGCATTGTTATTGTTGAATAATGGTTAATTATTAATGATTAATCACTAAATAAAATTATGTAATCAGGACAAAAAATATTTTTTTTAGTACAAATAACACAATTAATTCTGATTGAAAGTTTAAACCTAAAAACATTAAACCTTCAACCATAATTAACCACTAACCATTAATAAATTAATCAATAAAAAAATGTCCTTTCTTCCAATAACAAAAAAAGAAATTGATAGTCTTGGGTGGGATTATGTTGATATAATTATCGTTAGTGGCGATGCTTATGTTGA
>CAYFWD010000036.1:0-18956 GCA_964346795.1 uncultured Bacteroidaceae bacterium | reverse complement strand
AAGCTATACTTTGACCGCAACCAAGAACGCTTGTTCAGCAGTTAGCACCAGCTTTACCTTAGCTAAGAGCGACTGTGATGGTGATGGCGTAGAAGACGATACCGATCCAGACGATAATGATCCATGCGTACCTAACCAGACTCCTACACCTACAGCTTTGAATCAAACATTCTGTAATTTAGAAAATGCTACAGTAAGTGATTTAGTAGTTACAGGAAATAATATTCAATGCTATGATGCAATGGTTAATGGTAATTTATTAGCACTAAATACACCATTAACAGATGGAACCAGATATTATGTTTCTCAAACTGAAAATAATTGTGAGAGTGATAGAGTAGAGGTATTGGTAACTATAACAGATGCATATACTCCAATGTTTAGTTTTGACACTATTTATTGCCGAGGATCACTTCCAGATACTTTGCCAAATATTTCTGATAATGGAATAACAGGAACATGGTCTCCAAGTACAATAAATACAAATGTTACTAATAAGCAAACATATACTTTTACTCCTGATTTAGGACAATGTGCATATCCATTTGAACAAACTATTATAGTTTCAGAGGTTGGATTCGTTGTAAAACAACCTGAATCGCAATATGGATTATGCGAAAACTTATCAGAAATAAATTTAAGTATTAAAGTTCAGACAACAGAAGATATTGAATTGTCTTACCAATGGTACCATAATGATGTAGCAATACCAGGAGCCACAGATTCTGTTTATACTGCACCATTTACTTTAGATTTAGCAGGAAAATATCATGTTGTTGTTACAGGATGTTGTATCCCAATTATAAGTGTTGATGTTGAAGTAAAAGAATCATCGTTATATGTAGAACAAAAATGGGATGATGTCTTAGCTGTTAATAATGTTACAGATGAATATGTTTCTTATCAATGGTATAGAAATGGTGTGGCTATAGAAAGAGAATCAACTTCTCAATACTATACTGACCTTTATGGCTTAGATGGAGATTATTATGTTGTTGCTACAAGAGCAGATGGAACATCAATTCAAAGCTGTCCAGTGCATTTTGATAGAAACAAAGTATTCTCTATAAAAGTTTATCCTAATCCAACTAATACAGGACAGTCAATTTATATTGATATGATTGGAAATGATGATGGAAACTATGAAATTGAAATCTTTGATGTTTTAGGAAGAACAGTTCATAAGCAAAAAGGTAGTGGTCATAAAGCAACCATAAATAATAAAATGACAGTTGGTACTTATGTTATAAAAGTTCAAACTTCAATTGGAACAACAACAACACCATTAATAATAAAAAAATAGAATATGAATAAAGTTAAATGTTTAATATTGCTTTTATTAATAAGTATAACAGCAATTTCTCAAGAAAAAGGTTCTTATTTGACAATGTCAGGAGGTTTAGGCTTTCAAGGCTTTAAATATACTCCTAAGGGATTAACACCTGATAGTTATAATAACTTATTATTAGGGTGGAACTCGGGAATAGGTTATAGCTATTTCTTTACAAGACATTTTGGTTTCTCAGTAGGAGTGGGAGTATCATTCTTTCACTCCTCAGGAGGCTATAATGTGAAGTTTGACAAATATCAATATTATGATTTGGGTAACCAAATAGATGACGACTACTATAATGAAAATCCAAACATGCCTTTTAATCTTAGAGCAAGACTTCAAGATTGGAAAGAAGTTCAAACAGGATATACTTTTGATATCCCATTGATGTTTTTATTCCAAAATAAGTTTGGTGTTAAAAAGAAACATGGTATGTATGTTGGTTTGGGAGCAAAGGTTCAAATTCCAGTTATAAACACTCATTTTCCAATTATGCGTACTCATTTTGAAGTGATTGATTCAAAATATGAAGATCAAGGAAGGTTAAATATTTCTGGATATTATCCTGATTGGCATATGGAAGTTGCAGCAGGAGGGACTCAAGATCCTCAAGTGCCACAGCATGGTTATGGGATAATTCATAACCCTAATGAAGCTTTGGGATGGAATGGAGATGCAAGAGTAAAAACAAGTTATTCTTTTGTTTCAGAAATAGGGTTACTTTACACAATTACTCCAAGAGTAGATTTTATGTATGGACTATACTTTGACTATGGACTTAATAATATTAAAGCTGATGGAGAAAATACTCCTCTAATGGTAGCAGATGATCCTTATCATAGTGGCTATCCAGATGGAGAAAAATATATTGGAAGAGGAATAGCTTATAATGGATTAATGAATTCAGATAGAACTGATTTTATTAATCTTGTGTCTTATGGTGTAAAAGTTGGATTAAGGATTCAACTATGTAAGGGAGAAGAAATACTTACAGTTGTAGATCAACCAACCTTAATCAAAGTTGATACCATTTATATTAAGACTCAGGATACAATTCATATTCAAGACACAATTTACACAAGAGATACTATTTATATTGATAGAGTAACTCGTATGAAGGAAGTGCCTGTACAACCTGATAAAAGTGTAGTTCTTTTAAGTGCAACAGCTATTGACAAACAATCTAAGGAGATAATTCCTGATACAAGAATTTATGTAATCAATACTAAGACTAATGGATGTATCACTCCAAAATTTGATTCAGTTTTAGGTAAGTCTGTATTTGAAATAAATAAAGGACAAGATTATACTATTTATGCTAATGCTAAATCATATGGAGAGGAAGAATTGAAAATAAATGTAAGTAAAGATGATCCAACTAGAAGTACATATAGACAACTTGAACTAGAAAAACTATCAAAAGGTCAAACATTTACTTTAAAAAATATTTATTATGATTTTAATAAATATAACATTCGTCCTGATGCAGCTGTAGAGTTAGATAAGCTTGTCAAGATAATGGAAGAGAACCCTACATTAAAGATTGAATTATCTTCTCATACAGATTCAAGAGGAAGTGATACTTACAATATGAAACTATCTCAAAATAGAGCAGAGGCGGCAGTTCAATATATTATAAGTAAGGGTATAAGTTCAGATAGAATTGTTGCAAAGGGATATGGAGAAACCAAGCTTGTTAATGAATGTGCTAATGGAGTTAAGTGTTCTGAAGCAAAACATCAAAAAAATAGAAGAACAGAAATCTTAGTTACAGATATATAGTATTAGGTTTTGTTCTGATATATAGATAACTATAAAGGGAAAGGCGTTTATTCTTAATAATAAATGCCTTTTCTATTTATATTTTTATTAATTTTGCACCCGTAAAATGTGGAAAGATTTGAATTGATTGCAACCACACAAAAAAATGCTAAAACATTTTTGATTACATCAATTCTTATTTCCCATTTTGTTAGTTTAATTAATAATTTAAAAACAAAACAAGATGGCTTATTTTTTTACCTCTGAATCAGTTTCAGAAGGACACCCAGACAAAGTATCAGATCAAATTTCAGATGCATTATTAGATGAGTTTCTTCGCAAAGACCCAAACTCTAAAGTTGCTTGCGAAACATTAGTTACAACAGGATTAGTTGTTTTGAGTGGAGAAGTTAAATGTAAAGGATATGTTGATGTTCAAGATATCGCAAGGAAGGTTATTAAGAATATAGGATACACCAAAGGTGAGTATATGTTTGAAAGTAACTCTTGCGGAGTTATTTCGGCTATCCACGAACAATCAAGTGATATCAATCAAGGAGTTGAAAGAGAAAAACCAGAAGACCAGGGAGCAGGCGACCAAGGTATGATGTTCGGTTATGCTTGTAGCGAAACAGAAGATTATATGCCTTTGTCTTTGATTTTGGCACATCAATTAGTAGCAGAACTTGCCCAAATTCGTAGAGAAGGAAAGCAAATGAAATACTTGCGTCCTGATAGCAAATCACAGGTTACAATAGAGTATGATGACAATAACCACCCAATAGGAATTAATACAATTGTGGTTTCAACACAGCATGATGATTTTGACAAAGATGATAATAAGATGCTTGCAAAAATCTATAAGGATGTAAAAGAAATTCTAATTCCAAGAGTTATTGCAAAGCAAAAACGTAAGGATGTAAAAGATTTATTCAAGAAAGACTACACCCTTCATGTTAATCCAACAGGAAAATTTGTTATTGGAGGACCTCATGGCGACACAGGTTTAACGGGAAGAAAGATTATTGTAGATACATACGGAGGAAGAGGAGCTCATGGTGGTGGTGCTTTTTCAGGAAAAGACTCTTCAAAGGTTGATAGAAGTGCAGCTTATGCAGCAAGACATATAGCAAAGAATATGGTTGCAGCAGGAGTTTGCGAAGAAGTTCTTGTTCAAGTTGCTTATGCAATAGGAGTTGCAAAACCAGTTGGTTTTTATGTTAATACCAATGGAACAGCAAAGGTTAAGGATAAGAAAGGTAAAATTCTTACTGATGGAGTTATAGCAGAGAAAATTCACGAAATCTTTGACCTAAGACCTTATTCTATTGTAAAACATTTTGGCTTGAAAAACCCTATATTCTTACCAACAGCCAAATACGGACATTTTGGAAGAACGCCTTACAAAGAAAAAGTAAAGGTGTTTGAAGAAGGTAAGGAAAAACAAAAAACAGTGGAATTCTACACTTGGGAAAAATTAGATTATGTAGAAAAAATAAAGAAGGCTTTTAATGTGTAGGAATATAAGCTTTATTATTCTTAAAGAAAGCTTTATTTAATCAAATTTAAACACCGACTTTTTTGAAAAAGTCGGTGTTTTTTTTATTGAACTTATATATTCAATTCTTTATTATTTGTCTGACTTTTTGTCATAAGAAATTCTTCGGCAAGCTTATTGACGTCTTAAATATTGATTAATAATTAGTAATGATAAAAGAATAAATATGGAAACAAATAAAAAGAATCAAAGATTAGACCAATTGAATCGTTATGCAAGGAATTTGAATGACGAGGCAAAGAAAGGAAAGTTAGACCCTGTTATTGGTAGAGATGACGAGATTAGAAGGGTTTTGCAAATACTTTCCAGAAGAACAAAGAATAATCCAATGCTTATTGGTGAGCCGGGTGTTGGTAAGACTGCTATTGCAGAAGGTATTGCACAAAGAATAGAGAGAAAAGACGTTCCAGAAAATTTGAAGGATAAGGAAATTTATTCATTGGATATGGGTGCGTTGATTGCTGGTGCTAAATATAAGGGAGAATTTGAAGAGCGTTTGAAAGGCGTTGTTAATGATGTTATTAATTCTGAAGGAGATGTTATTTTGTTTATTGATGAAATACATACCTTAGTTGGTGCTGGTGGTGGAGAAGGTGCAATGGACGCTGCAAATATTCTTAAGCCTGCACTTTCACGTGGTGAGTTAAGAGCAATTGGTGCAACAACTCTAAACGAGTATCAAAAGTATTTTGAGAAGGATAAAGCATTAGCAAGACGTTTTCAAACTGTTTTGATTGACGAGCCAAGTGTTCAAGACACAATTTCAATTCTTAGGGGTTTGAAGGAGAAGTACGAAATACATCATAAGGTAAGGATTAAGGACGCTGCTATAATTGCTGCTGCTGAGATGTCTGCACGTTATATCACTTCACGTTTCTTACCAGATAAAGCTATTGACCTTATTGATGAGGCAGCTGCTAAGTTAAGAATGGAGATAAATTCTTCTCCTGAAGAGATTGATGAGGTAGACCGTCGCTTGCGTCAGTTGGAAATAGAAAGAGCAGCTATTCGTAAGGAGAAAGATGAGGTTAAAGAAGCTCAGTTAACTCAAGAAATAGAGGCACTATCTAAGGAAAAAGACACCTTAACTACTAAATGGAGAGAAGAGAAGAATTTGGTTGATGCTATCCAAGATGAGGTTAAGAAGATAGAACACTACAAACAAGAAGCTGATTTGGCAGAAAGAAGTGGAGATTATGGAAAGGTTGCAGAGTTGCGTTATGGAAAAATTAAGACAGCTGAAAAAGACTTGGAGGACTATCAAGCTAAACTTCAAAATATTCAAGGTGGGGTAGCCCTTATTAAAGAAGAGGTTGACCAAAACGATATTGCTGATGTAGTATCACGATGGACAGGAATACCAGTTCAGAGAATGATGCAAAGCGAGAGAGACAAACTACTGCTTTTGGAAGATGAGTTAAAGAAAAGAGTGGTAGGTCAAGACGAAGCTATAACAGCAATAGCTAATGCCATTAGACGAAGCCGTTCAGGACTTAGTGATGAAAAACGTCCAATAGGTTCATTTGCATTCTTAGGCTCAACAGGAGTAGGTAAGACAGAGCTTGCAAGAGCATTAGCGGAACTCTTGTTTGACGATGAGAATATGATGGTTAGAATTGATATGAGTGAGTATCAAGAAAGGTTTTCGGTAAGTCGTCTCATAGGAGCACCTCCAGGGTATGTTGGTTATGAAGAGAGTGGACAGCTTACAGAAGCGGTAAGGATGAAACCATATTCAATAGTACTTTTGGACGAGATTGAAAAAGCACACCCAGATGTTTTTAATATCCTATTGCAAGTGTTGGAAGATGGACGATTGACTGACAACAAGGGAAGAATAGTGGACTTTAAGAATACTATAATAATAATGACCTCTAACCTTGGTTCAGAAATACTTCAAGATGCATTGGAAGACACTTCTTCAGACTTTGAAACCTCTTGGAATAAAGCCCAAAGAGAAGTTTTGGAACTATTGAAAAAGACCATACGTCCAGAGTTTTTGAACAGGATAGACGAAATAGTAGTCTTTAAACCATTGAAGATAGAAGAGGTAAGAGAGATTGTGGTGTTGCAATTAAATCGTTTAACTGCACAATTGTCTCAAAAGCATATAAACATAAGCTTTACACCAAAAGCTATTGACTATTTGGCAGAGAAAGGCTTTGACCCATTGCTTGGAGCAAGACCTGTCAAGCGAGCAATCCAAAGACTTGTTATCAACCAACTATCCATTGAACTAATCAAAGGAACAATCTCACAAGAAGCTAATATAGAGGTTGATGAAGTAGAAGATAACTTGGTTTTTAGGAGAGCATAATAAATCTTAAACCAATAAATAAAAGCTATAATCATAGTTGGTTATAGCTTTTATTTATTTTGTGGTATATTAACCATTAATCTTGGCATTTTTTTTATGCAAAGTATTTATCAGTGTATTTTATCACTATTAAATATCTTTCTCTATATAATCGATATTGTTAATGTCCTTTATTACAATAATAGATGGGGCGTCTTCATGTATTTCTTTATGAAAATTGAGTCCTTGACCAGGATAAAGAGTATTATGAGCATATTCAATAAGGTATTTTTCTTCTATATCTTTCTGAACAGCATTTGTTGGCTTTTTTATAAAGACGCTTAAAATTGCACCTACTTCTACTCCATTTTTATTATAGAGTTTTTGAATCATTACTTTTTTCATGGTAATTTAATTTTTTAGTTAAATATTTATTTTCTTATTGTACTGCATTTGTAATCACTTACTATGATTAGTATAAGGATTTCTTGCTGTTCAAGTTTAAGTGAAAATTATATGTTTCGAATGCAGAGTTAAGAGTTTTATTTTGAATAAGACAAGATTTAGAGAAAATATTTTTATTTGACTTAGCTGGAAAAAAGGTACTGCAAAATAAAGATTATATCCTAGATAAATAAATTTATCCGCCGTATAATTTTATTTTTGCCCTAGATAATTTTATTTTTGCGAAGTCTTTTTTTTCTACTATCAAATTACAGAAAATTAGAATTTGATTCTACAAAATTAGAATCAAGAGATAGAATCGTAGAATCAAGTTCTAATTTTAAGAATAATTATTAAAAAGAAGTTTAGTCTTTTTGGGGATTAAATTCTTGGTTTAGAAATTCTTGTAAACGGGTAGGGGTTACGCCTTCTTCAAGGTTGCCTGCCTTTGCAATGGATATTTGTCCTGATTGTTCGCTTACAATTATTGCTATTGCATCGGTTTGTTCTGTTATCCCTATTGCTGAACGATGTCTTAATCCTAAGTGAGGAGGTATATTATAATTGGAGCTTACCGGTAGAATACAACGTGCAGCTTTAATCATATTGTCTTTAATTATCATTGCTCCATCGTGAAGTGGAGTGTTCTTAAAGAATATTGTTTCAATAAGTTGGGTGTTTATAGAGCATTCCAAAATTTCTCCTGTCTTAATTATTGTGTCCAAGTCATTATGTTTTGCTATAACAATCAATGCTCCTGTTTTGGATTGGGAAAGGTGTTGATAGGCTTGTACTATTGGTGTTGAGTTAAATCTATCGGAATTATTTTTATTAATTCTCCAAAAGAAAAACTTTTTATAACCTCTTTCCATACTCTTTGAGCCAAGCATTGCAAAGAAACGTCTTATCTCTGGTTGGAAAATTATAATAATACCAATTGCTCCAACGCTTATAAACTGTCCTAATATATTTGTAAGGATTTCCATCTTCAATAGAGAAACTATTATCCATACAACATAAATGGCAATAAATGAAAATACTATGCCTAAGGCGTTAGTTCCTCTAAGGAGTTTGTAAACGAAGTATATTAAGATGCAGGAAAATAATACGTCAAGTATGTCCACTAAGTTAAGGGAAAAGACTCGTGCTATTAATTCAATCATTTTATTGTTTATTTATTGTTTTCAATTAATTCAAAAAGTTTGACACATTCTTTAGCTTCTTTAACGTCATGCACTCTTAAGATATGGCTTCCGTTTAATAGTGCAAAGGCGTGCAGGAAGGTTGTTCCGTTAAGTGCTTCTTGTGGAGTGATGTTAAGAGGTTTATGTATCATTGTTTTTCTTGATATTCCTGTAAGTATAGGTAATCCAAAGGTTTTGAAGTCGTCAATATGGTTCATTAGGAAGTAGTTTTGGTCTATTGTTTTTCCAAATCCAAATCCCAAATCAAGTATTATATCAACAACACCTAATTTCCTTAGCTCTTCTATCTTTTCAGAAAAGTACTTGGACATATCCAAAAATATATTTTCATATTGAGTTTGCTTTTGCATCTTGTCAGGAGTTGTAGGGGTATGAGTCAGAACATAAGGGGCTTTTGTTTGTGCAACAACTTCAAAGAGGTCCTTGTCAAATTGTCCTGCTGAAATATCATTAATAATGTGAGCTCCAGCTTGAATTGTCTCTTTTGCAACCTTTGCCCAAACGGTATCTATTGAAATAATAGTATCAGGGAATCGTTTTTTTATCTCTTGTATTACTGGAATTAGCTGTTTTAGCTCTTCATCTTCCGAAACTAAGTCAGCACCTGGACGAGTGGAACATGCACCAATATCAATAATGTCTGCACCATCATTAAGCATTTCTTCTGCGTGAGAAACTGCTTTTTCAATATTATTTATGTATTTTCCTCCATCAAAGAAAGAATCGTTAGTTAGGTTTAATATGCCCATAATGAGTGGCTTTTGAAAGGAAATTAATTTTCCTTGCAAATTAATTGTGCCATTATAGGATATTTTTGTAATTTTATCGCTCATTTTGGAGTGTGTTTTGAAATATTAAAGGGCAAAAATACGCAAAATTTGTAGATAACTAATTAATAAAGGAGATAAATTTATTATGAATACTTCGCAAGAATACGACCAAGTTATTAAAGAGTGTAGGGATTTGTTTGCTGCAAAGTTAAAGGATTATGGGGCATCGTGGAGGATTATGAGATTGCCTTCTCTTACAGACCAAATATTTATAAAGGCTAATCGCATTCGTCAGTTTCAAGAGTCTGGCGTTATGAAGATAGATGAAGGGATAAGAGGCGAGTTTATTGGAATTATTAACTATTCTATAATTGCTCTTATTCAGTTAGAACTTGGCGTTGCAAAAGATGATAAGGTAAAATTAGAACTTTCTGAAGCCTTAGAGCTTTATGATAAACATTTTCAAAATGCAAAGCTTTTGATGGAGGCTAAAAATCACGATTACTCTGAGGCTTGGCGTTCTATGAGGGTTAGTTCTATTGTGGATTTAATCCTTATGAAGATTATGCGTCTGAAACAAATTGAAGACAATCAAGGTAAGGTGTTTGTTTCTGAAGGAGAGGACGCAAATTATAATGATATTATTAATTATGGAGTTTTTGCTTGTATAAAGATTAAATAATAAAAAGAATTATGAAATACTTAGGAAGATTTTTTAGAATTGTAGTAGGGTTAGTATTTATTTTCTCTGGTTTTGTAAAATCTGTTGACCCTTACGGAACTGCTTATAAGATTACAGAATATATCGGAGTTTTTGGCTTTGGAAGCTTATTAGAACTTATGCCATGGTTGCCAATAGTTATTTCTATTATTCTATGCGGCTTGGAGTTTGTCCTTGGACTTCTTCTTGTTTCGGGCTACTTTAAGATAACAACCAATTGGATAGTTGGTATAATGATGCTATTCTTTACCATATTAACTCTTATTGATGCTCTTACCAATAAAGTTACTGATTGTGGTTGTTTTGGAGATGCAGTTAAGCTAACAAACTGGCAAACATTTTGGAAAAATATTGTTTTAGATATTCTGCTTATAGCATCGTTCTATTGGGATAAATTAAAACTTTCTGCAAAAGCAAATAAGACTTTTGGAAGATTTTATCTAATATTAGTTACTTTCCTTGTTTTAACCTTTACTATATTTAATGCAATCTATGAACCAATGATTGATTTTAGACCTTGGAAAGAAGGAAATCAAATGGTGCCATTATTAGAAGACCAAAAGCCACCAATTAGTTATGCTACTTATGTTAATAATCAAACTAATGAAGAAAGGGAATTTGAGGCAAATGAACTAATGCAAGCATATCAGGAAGACCCAGACTTTGCAACAAATTGGACTTTTGTTAATAGCAGGGTAGTTAACACAAATACAGTAGCAGCCGATGGCTTTTCAATGATAGGGGCATTTGGCGATGATGATGAAGCATTTGAATTTCTTACACACTCAGGTGTAAGCTTTTTGATAACTATTGTTGATTTGAATACTCCTTCTCAAGAAGCAATGAAGAAGGTTTCAACTTTCTTAAATAAAGCAATGGAGAAAGGTTGTCAAGTAGCTATAATTACTGCATCGCCTATAAATAAATGGGCAGACTTTACCAATAAACATAATCTTAAAGATGTTTTGATTTATTCAACCGACGATAAAGCCATACAAACCATTATGCGTTCAAATCCTGGTATTGTTTGGTTGGAAAATGGTAAGGTTGTTAAGAAATATTCTTGGAGATGTTTGCCAGAATTTGAAACTCTTAATATAGAAGAACAATAAATATTAACAAGAAGAGAGAAAAACAATAAGAGTAAATGTTTAACTTTATCCTGAAAAGAATTGGTTACGGAGTCCTTGTATTGTTTGGGGTAATTACCTTAGTGTTCTTTCTTTTTAATATTTTGCCAGGGGATTCTGCCAGAATGATGCTTGGGCAAAGAGCCGATGAGAAAAGCGTTGAGATAATTAAAAAAGACCTTGGGTTAGATAAACCTCTATGGGTACAATATCTTTGTTATCTTAATGACCTTTCTCCTTTATCTATTCACTCACAAAACAACGAAAGTGCAATCTTTTTAGATAAAGAAAAATATAGCTATAAAACCTTATTTGAAACAAAATCTCATTCTCTTATTATTAAAAAGCCATATCTAAGACGTTCCTATCAAAGTAAAAGACAGGTTACGGATATTCTTTGGGAAGCTTTTCCCAATACAATTCTATTAGCAACAGTAAGTATGACCTTTGCCTTAATAGTTGGCGTATTGCTAGGAAGTCTTTCTGCAATATTTCATGGAAGCTGGTTTGATAAGATAAACCTTTCGGTAATAGTCTTGGGAATGAGCCTTCCTTCATTCTTTGCAGCTATTATTTTTGCATACCTCTTCGCTTACTTACTTGCACCCTACACTCACTTATCTATGTTTGGCTCGCTTTATTCGGTAGATGATTTGGGAAGAGGTCAATTTATAGAATTAAAAAACATAATACTCCCAGCCTTTACCCTCGGAATACGTCCCTTGGCTGTAATATCAGAACTTACTAAGAGTTCGCTCTTAGATACTTTCTCACAAGACTACATACGAACAGCAAGAGCAAAAGGATTATCTAAAACAAAAATATTAACCTCTCATGCTCTTAAAAATTCCCTAAACCCTGTTATAACTTCTGTCTCTGGATGGTTTGCTTCACTTATGGCAGGAGCAGTTTTTGTGGAATACATCTTTGACTGGAAAGGAGTAGGAGTAATAATTGTTGATGGATTAGAGAAATATGACTTTCCTGTTGTAATGGGAGCATTACTTGTAATATGTGTTCTCTTGGTAATAATAAACATTGTGGTTGATATCCTTTATGGAGTAATAGACCCAAGAGTTAGAATAGGAAGCTAAGCCTCAAATCTAAAATTAAAACCTTTTTGTTTTATAATGCAAAACATGAATAGTTACTCCCAAAGCAATAGCTATTAAAAGAAATTTTAGCCATAGTTTCTCAACAAAAAAGAAAGCACTTATAAGAATTGTTATCCAAAGAAAGCTAATAGAAGAAATTTTTATTTTGAGAGGGATAGCCTTCTGTTGTTGAAAGTCTTTTATATATTGTCCAAAAATCTTATGTTCAGTTAGCCATTTATGCAATTTAGGAGAACTTCGCATAAAAAGAAAAGAAGATAAAAGCAGAAAAGGCGTTGTAGGGAGTATGGGTAAGAATATCCCTAATATTGCAAAGCTTAAACTAATAACTCCAAAGAGTTTGAAAAAAAAGTTCTTCAAAATGTTTACTTAAAAAAGATATATTTGATTGGCAAAGATAAGTAATTATAATGAAAAACTATGTTTGCTCAGTCAAATAATAATATTATCATCTTTCTTTATAAGCTTTTTTTCAGCCGGGATAACTATCCAAGAAGCTCGAGATAACTATGTGAGAAATAAAAAGTCGCACTTTCCAAACAAAAAGTCGCACTTTTCTGATAAAAAGTCGCACTTTTTGAACTTGGGATAACTATCTTGGCATAGCGAGATAACTATCTTGGGATAGCGAGATAACTATATTGATTGAAAATAATATTATAAAACTACGGAGAAATAGTGTTTTTAATAGTGGTATTCCTGTTTTGAGGGGAGAATAATAACGATTTTATTCCTGATAGAAAACTCTTTTTACTCTTTGTGAAATGGTGGAAAGTATTTCATAAGGTATGGTGTTGAGTTCGTTGGAAATGTTCCATATAGGATAGTCTTTGGAAAAGATAATTACTTGGTCGTTCTCTTTGCATTCAATATCGCTTATATCCAACATACACATATCCATACATACATTTCCTATTATGGGTGCCAAACATCCATTTATCATAACCTTGCCTCTGCCATTTCCTCTCTGACGTGAAAGTCCATCGGCATAGCCAATAGGGATTACTCCTATGGTCATTTTCTTTTTGGCAATAAAGTTCCTGCTGTATCCTACGGATTCATTCTCCTTAATTTCTCTTTTTAGTATTAGATGTGTTTTTAGACTATGTACATATTCCAGTTCCTTCTCCTGTTGAGGGTTAATGCCTATGCCATACATGCCAATACCAAGTCTGACCATGTCAAATTGTGCTTCTGGGAAACGGTTTATGGCTGCGGAATTGGCAATATGACGAAGTATTGGATAAGGGAATGCTTGCATTATTTTTTGACTGATAAGTTTAAATTCTTCTATTTGTTTGTTTGTAAACTCGTCTAAGGCAGGCTGGTCTGCTGAGGCAAGGTGGGAGAATATGCTTTTAATCTTAATGTCTGGGTTTTCTTTCATAAGGTTAAGAAAAGTGCTTATGTCTTTTCTTTCTATTCCCAAGCGATGCATTCCTGTGTCTATTTTGAGATGTATATAGAGCTTTTTGTTGTCTTCTATGATGTTGTATTGGTTTTTTGCATCAATAAATTCTTTAAGGATAGTAAGAGAATAAATCTCTGGTTCAAGGTTATGGTGTAGGAGTTTGGTTATATCTTTGGCTTGAGGGCTCATAACCATTATAGGGAGTTTGATGTCGTTGTTTCTAAGCTCCACACCTTCGTCGGCAAATGCTACGGCTAAGTAGTCTGTGTGTTGATTGGCAAGGGCTCTTGCTATTTCGTACTCTCCGGAGCCGTAAGAATGAGCTTTAACCATTGCCATTAGCTTTACATTATTTTTGAGTTTTTTCTTGAAATAATTAACATTATGGGATAGTGATGAAAGATTTATCTCCAATACTGTTTGATGGGTTTTCTTTTCAAAAAGTCTGCTTATTCTTTCAAACTCAAATCTTCTTGCTCCTTTAATTAAAATTATCTCGCCATTAAATTCTTTTAGTGAGCATTCTTTTAGGAAGTCTTCTGTGGAAGGGAATATTGTTTTTGGTATTGTGATTAGGGATTCGTTTTTGATAAAATCTTCTCCAATACCTATTATATTGTTAATTTTGTTTTCAATCAAAAGATGGTTTATCTCTTTATAAAGCTCTTCTTTTTCAATATAAGATTGAGTAATGTCGGAAAGGATAACTCTTTTTTTGGAGTAATCTTTTTGTTGGTTGAGGAAGTTAAGGGCAAGTGATAGGGACATAATGTCGGAGCTATAACTATCATTAATTATTAGGTTGTGATTAATCCCTTCCTTCATCTCAAGACGCATCTCTACAGATTGCAGATATGGTGTTCTTTGTTTTATTGTGGCAATATTTAGATTAAGAGCTAAGCATGCAACAAAGGCATTAATGGCATTTTCAATACTTGCCTTATCATTAAAAGGAATAGTAAAGGAAGATTTTTCTTCCCTATATATATAATGTATAATAGAGTTATTTTTTTGAAATTCTATTTTTTCTATCCTAAATACAGCTTCTTGACTATATCCCCAGTTAAGAATTTCTTTGTTTTTAGCAAGTTTCTTTTGAATAATATTATGCACTTGAGCATTATCCATGCAATATATTATGGTCTTAGAGTCTTTGAACAGGATAAGTTTTTCCTCTATTTTTTCTTCTATTGAGTTGAAATAAACTTGATGAGCATCGCCGATATTAGTCAGGATTCCTATTGAAGGTTTGATGATGTTTTCTAATCTTTGCATCTCTCCCTTATTAGAAATGCCAGCTTCAATAATTCCCAAGTTATCATTCTCACTCAAGTTCCAAAGAGATAGTGCAACGCCTATTTGTGAATTATAACTTCTTGGGCTATGACAAACCTTAAGGTCATTACCAATAAGCTGAATTATCCATTGTTTAACAATAGTCTTACCATTTGAGCCAGTAATGGCAAGGGTAGGAATGTTGAAAAACTCTCTTCTTATCCTTGCAAACTCTTGCATTGTAGCAATGGTATTATCAACTACAACAAAGGTAGCATCATCATAGTTCTCAATATTTTCAGGAAGATTTTCGGTAATAAAAACTCTTATACCATTATTATACAATTCAGGAATATATCTTTGCCCATTATCAGAAAGAGTCTTGATGGCAAAAAAGATTGTGCCGTCAATATTACTAAGTTTTCTGCTGTCAAAAAGAAGATTTTTTACGACAAAATCCTCTCTTTTCTTTCCAAAAACATTAGAATTTATCTTTTCTAAAATAAAACTTAGAGTAAAATTCATATTCAAATAAATATCTGCAAAGTTATATCTTTTTAGGACTTAGAACATATTTTCAAGTATAAAAAAACTCAAAATAAAAATAAATTATTCAAATTGTTTCTTTATATCAAAGATACTTAGTAACTTTGTAGTCTCAAAAAAACAATGTTTTAAATAAAAAAATTAACTAACAAAATTAAAAAATAAACATTATGGACGTAAAAAAGATTTTAGCTGACGTTGCAGCAAAGAACCCAGGACAACCATTGTTCTTACAAGCAGTTACAGAAGTTATTGAAACAATTGAAGACTATGTTTCTGCTAACCCTAAGTATGACAAGTACAAAATCATTGAAAGAATGGTTGAACCAGACAGAATCTTCCAATTTAGAGTAGAATGGGTAGATGATAAAGGTGAAGTTCAAGTTAACCGTGGATATAGAGTACAATTCAACAATGCAATTGGACCTTACAAAGGCGGAATTCGTTTCCATCCTTCAGTAACAGTTGATACATTAAAGTTCTTAGGATTTGAACAAACATTCAAAAACTCTTTAACTACACTACCAATGGGTGGTGGTAAGGGAGGTTCAGACTTTAACCCACAAGGAAAATCTGAAAACGAAATTATGCGTTTCTGTCAAGCTTTCATGGCTGAACTTTACAAATATATTGGACCAGACACTGACGTTCCTGCAGGAGATATTGGAGTTGGAGCAAAAGAAGTAGGTTATATGTACGGAATGTATAAGAAACTTGCTCGCGAAAACACCGGAGTTTTAACAGGAAAAGGAGCAGGTTGGGGTGGAAGTATTCTTCGTCCAGAAGCAACTGGATACGGTGGAGTTTATTTCGTAAACAATATGCTAAAAACTCACAATATGACTATTGAAGGAAAAACTATTTCAATTTCTGGTTTTGGTAACGTAGCATGGGGAGCAGCTAAGAAAGCTACTGAACTTGGTGCTTTTGTTAAGGTTATTTCAGGACCTGATGGATATATCCTTAATGAAAAACCAATGACAGACGAACAAATTGCTTACATGTTAGAATTAAGAGCAACAAATAACAACGTAATAAAACCATACGCAGAAAAGTTTGGTGTTAAGTTCGTTGAAGGAAAGAAAGCATGGGAAGTAGCAGTTGATATTGCAATGCCTTGTGCATTCCAAAACGAATTAAACGAAAACGATGCAAAACAATTAATAGCAAACGGCGTAAAGATGGTATGTGAAGTATCAAATATGGGATGTACAGCTGAAGCTATTCATGAATTACAAAAAGCAAAAGTTATCTTTGCACCAGGAAAAGCTGCTAATGCAGGTGGAGTAGGAGTTTCAGGATTAGAAATGAGCCAAAACGCTGGTCATATCAGCTGGACAGGAGAAGAAGTTGATGCAAGATTACATCAAATGATGGATTCTATCCACGCTAATTGCGTTAAATACGGAAAACAAGCTGATGGATATATCAACTACGTAAAGGGAGCAAACGTTGCTGGCTTTATTAAAGTTGCTGATTCAATGATTGAACTTGGAGTAATCTAAGAGATAATCAATAGAATAAAATACTAAAAGCGTCTCAATTTTGAGACGCTTTTTTTTATTTTTAAACTAAAGATATAAATCAGAAAAGGAAATAAATATTAAAATAAGTATAGCTTATTTATTGTAAGTATATACTTATTTAACTACAATTTTATTAGTTTTAATGCCTTTATTGGTATAAGTTTTGGTTATGTATATTCCTTTTGTCAGGTTTGAAATATCTATTTTTGCATTAGAGGACTTTATATCCTTTGTAAAAACAACTTGTCCCAAAAGATTTAATATTTCAATCTTTGTAATTTCAACAGAAGAAGAAAAGTTTATTTCTTTTTCTGCTGGATTAGGATAAATATTAACCTCAATATCATTAGGTTTTATCTCTGAAATATTATTTTGTCCTGGATAGGTTAGTGTATCAAGGATAGGGAAAAGTGCAAGTGCTAATGGTGGCTGTTGAATATTAGGATTAATTAATACTTCCCATTGCACATTCGTAAAGTATTTAGGATATTCTGTTACTGTGCATTTTGGTAATAAACAAAAAGTCTTAACTGCTGACCAAAAAAAACCGGAATTTATTTCTTGTAATGTCATAACGGTATAAAACTTATTTGCATTAATAAAAATGGAACTATCAAATAATACCTCTGCAAAATGATTAAAAAAATCCCAAGTAGGTGTTGGTGAGAAGGAATAAGGAATTGTATCATATCTTATTTCTGCCAATATGTTATTTAGACTTGAATCTCTTATTTGAAAATAAAAAGCATTTTTAGTATCTGGATTGACTCCCCAATTTCCTAAAATAGCAATTCCTTTAATAGAAATAATAGAATCTATAAAAATATGGTTGAGCATATGCATATACATTTGGATTAGAACCAACACCACATACATGTGCAAATGCATCACTTTCTGAAAAAGGTACTGTAATACATCCTTGATTTACAACTTCAGGAAACATCCAGCTATCGTAATATAGTTATTACATTAAGCGAAAATATTATCGCTATTAATGATAAAATTATTTGTTTCATAATATAATAGATTTTAGGCTGTAAAAGTACAATATTTTTATAAAAATGCAAGTTTTTTTCTCTGCTTTTTTTATTTTGGCACTGAATTATTTGTATTAAAACTATAAGGAAAATAAAGGTATATATTAATATTGAGACGCTCTGTTTTTTTGCAAAAAACAAATGTTTTATTGTGTTTGTAAAATAATTAATGACATTATAATAAAGTCTTCAGACTATAAAGATAAGGTTTTTTTACTAATTGAACTTACAAAAATTAAAATTTTGGGTGCTAAATAGCTTCTTAAAAGGTGTTACACTTGCGTTTTAGGTAGTTTATTTTGGTTGTTATGGTTAGACCAAAGAATTGGTAAAGGTCATTAACTTTTGGATTGCCTCGCATTGAGCCAACTTCATTATAGGTATTAGGGACTACCTCATTAGTCCTATCGCTTGCTACTGCTGCCAAATCTCCACTCCATGTTACAAGTTCTGCTCTATCAACATAGTCCTTGCTAACATCGTCAATATAATCAGTAAGTGTCATCCTTATTCCCCATTCTAATCCTATGCAAACTCTTTTACTAATGCTGAATTTTACTCCCAATCCAAAAGGGAAAGCAATGTTTACTAGTGAATAAGGTGCATCATAGCCTTCAAGTCCTTGCCCTTCGGTGCTTAAAGGTTGCAACTCTACCCATTGTTTTTCAAGACTTAGAGGGTCGGTTATTTCGGCTTTGGGGTTGAAAAAGAATACTCCTATGCCTCCAAAGAGATAAGGTGTGATGCGATGTTGGAGACTTCCTGTCTGATAGTTAAAGAAATTTAAATCGCAAGTGAGTGCAAATTCATTGATTGTTGATTCAAAGC
>CAYFWD010000035.1:0-19010 GCA_964346795.1 uncultured Bacteroidaceae bacterium | reverse complement strand
CTTCTGCCCTGCTTTCACCGATTCATCTGCAGGATTTGGATTAGTTATGCATCAAGTTGAAAATCCAGAAAAACACCTTAGCATAGACTCAGTTAAAGACTTCTTGGAACTTACAAACATTAAAATTGAAGCAAAAACTACAGGTTTATTTATGATTGGTGGTGGTGTTCCAAAGAACTTTACTCAAGACACTGTTGTATGTGCTGAAGTATTAGGACATGATGTTGATATGCATAAATACGCTATTCAAATAACTGTTGCTGACGTTAGAGACGGAGCTTGTTCTTCTTCTACACTTAAGGAAGCATCTTCATGGGGTAAGGTTGATACAACATTTGAACAAATGGTTTATGCTGAAGCAACAACTGTTGTTCCTATGATAGCATCATATCTTTACCATAAAGGAGATTGGAAAAAGAGAAAAGCAAGAAACTTTGCAAAGATGTTTCTAAAGAAAAAGAAATAAAGAATAGAAATCATTTTACACTTTATTAATACATAAAAAGCCCACTTTATAATCGTATAAAGATTATTTAGTGGGCTTTTTCTTTTTATCAACTCACCAAAACATCTATTCAAAGGCTAAAAACAAAGTTTTCACGAACCAAAACAAAGACTTTACGGCATCAAAACGAAGTTTTGACGACCTTAAATCTTCGTTTTAGCGAGGTCGAAATGCCATTTCCTTTCAACGAGATGGCATTTCGTTACTGATGAGATGGCATTTCATGATAACGAAATGGCATTTCGACTTCGTCAAGTCTTCGTTTTGGGGTCGTGAAATCCTTATTTAATTTCATTAAAACTAAGTTTTGAACTTATAAAAACCTTATTATACGAATGATAATAGCAGGATAAGCATTAGTTATTCTTGTGCAAAACATTTTATCCCGCATTTTTTTATGAAAATATTTTACTTGCTTTGCTTTACCTTTGAAATAATATTGTATTTTTGCAACTGACAATGGTGTCAAACTAAGATGTAAAGAATTTTAATGAACAGATTTAGAGTTGGTTTAGATATTGGTTCTACAACAGCAAAGATAGTTGCAGTGGATAATAATGGAGAAATTATCTTTTCAAAATATATTAGGCATTTGGCTGATGTTATGCAATCTATAATCTTTCTTTTCAATGAACTCAAAGAAGAGCTAAATAACCCAGAAATAGAGCTGTCTGTAACAGGTTCTGTTGGAATGGGTATTGCAGAAAGATATTCTTTGTCTTTTGTGCAGGAGGTTACAGCTACTGTTGAGGTTGTTAAGGCCAAGTTCCCTGATATTTCTACAATAATTGATATTGGAGGAGAGGATTCTAAGATTGTATTTCTTAAAAAAGATGGAAATATTGATTTAAGAATGAATGGGAATTGTGCTGGAGGAACAGGTTCTTTTATTGACCAAATGGCTACCTTGTTAGATGTTAGTATTGATGAACTAAACACTTTGGCAGAAAACTCAAAGAGGATTTATCCTATTGCTTCTCGCTGTGGAGTTTTTTCAAAAACAGATATTCAAAACCTAATGAGTAAGAACGTTGATAAGGAAGATATTGCAATGTCGGTATTTCATGCTGTTGCTGTTCAAACTATAGTTACTCTTTCTCGTGGTTTTGATATAGAGCCTAAGATATTGTTTTGTGGCGGTCCTCTCAATTTTATTCCTTCTCTTAGAAAAGCTTTTGTAAACTATTTGAAAATATCTCCTGAAGATACAATCACTCCTCAATATGCTAATCTGTTCCCTGCTTGGGGAACAGCTCTATATGAAGAATCTAAATCTGTTTTTAGAGTAGATGAGCTACTGAATATTTTTCAAAACGAAGAGGGTGAAATAGTAAAAATAACTGATAGACTACAACCTTTGTTTGAGAGTGAAGAGGAATATAAGGCTTGGAAGGGAAATAAAGAAAAGCATAGAATTGAAAAGGGAGATATCAACAATTATGATGGTGATATTTGGCTTGGGATTGATTCTGGTTCAACGACAACAAAGATAGTTGCAATAGATGATAATGAAAGATTACTATACTCGTATTATTCTCCAAATAATGGAGACCCTATAAGTGCGGTAAGGAAAGGACTTGAAAGGTTTATTGAAAAACATAGTAATAATTCATTAAAGATAAAGGCAAGTTGCTCAACTGGATATGGTGAAGATTTGATTAAGGCTGCCTTTAATTTGGATTGTGGGATAATTGAAACAATTGCTCACTATTCTGCTGCTAAAAAGATTTCTCCAGAAGTGTCTTTTGTGTTGGATATTGGAGGTCAGGACATGAAAGCTATGTTTGTGGAGAATGGGGCTTTGAACAGAATGGAGATTAATGAGGCTTGCTCTTCAGGCTGTGGTTCTTTTCTAGAGACATTTGCAAAATCACTTGGTTGTAGTATTGGAGAATTTGCTCTAAGAGCCACAAAGGCAAAAGAGCCTTGCGATTTAGGAACTCGCTGTACGGTTTTTATGAACTCTAAGATAAAGCAAGTGCTTCGTGAGGGGGCTTCAATAGAAGATATATCTGCTGGACTATCTTACTCTGTAATAAAAAACTGCTTATACAAGGTTTTGAAAATAAAAAACAATCAAGAGCTTGGTAAGAATATTGTTTTGCAGGGTGGAACAATGAAAAATGATTCTGTTGTCAGAGCATTTGAATTGCTTACCGAAACAGAGGTGTTTAGAAGTAATATTTCCGAACTAATGGGAGCTTATGGTTGTGCGATATATGCTAAGAGCCTAGCTAAAACTCAAGCAAGAGAACTTAAAGAACTTGTCTCAACAGCTAATTATTCTACTCAAGAGTTAGAGTGTAGAGGATGTGAAAACCATTGTATTATTAATAAATATACTTTTTCAAATGATAATATTTTCTACTCTGGTAACAAATGCGAGAATATATTTACCAATGCAGGAGAAAAAAGAAAAAAGGGAAAGAATATTTATCCTGAAAAATATAAATTGATTTTTAACAGGGAGATTAAAACAAAAAAGAGTCAAGCAAGACTAACTATTGGTATTCCTCGTGCATTAAACACCTATGAAAACTATCCTTTTTGGCACGCTTTATTTGAATCCTGTAATATTAGAGTAGTTATTTCTGATACTTCTATATTCAAAAAATATGAAGAAGGTGTTCATTCGGTTATGAGCGACAATATCTGCTTCCCTGCAAAGTTGATGCATAGCCATATTTATAATTTAATTGACAAAAAGGTTGATAGAATATTCTTGCCTTATGTGATTTTTGAGAAAAAAGAAAATAAAGATGCTGTAAACAGCTATAATTGCCCTATTGTTGCAGGTTATTCCGATGTAATTAAAAGTGCAATAAGTCCTTCCATTCCTATTGACTCTCCTACTATTAACTTCAAAAATAAAGGACTTCTAAAAAAATGCTGTACTCAATACCTTCTTTCCTTAGGAGTTAGTAAAGAAAATATAAATCCTGCTATTAATAATGCAATCAAAGCACAGGAGGATTATAATAAAGATATTGAGCAGGCAAATAATAATATTTATAATTCAAAGAATAAACTAACTATTCTTTTGGCTGGAAGACCATATCACACAGACCCTCTTATACAACATAAACTTTCCGAAATGATTGCTGATATGGGAGTTGATGTTATTTCTGAAGATATTGTTAGAAGTAGAAAGTATATAAATTTTGAAGACACTCATTATGTTTCGCAATGGGCTTATATAAATAGAATACTTAATGCTGCTCATTGGGTTGGAGAACAGGGCAATAATATTCATTTTGTACAGATGACTTCTTTTGGTTGCGGTCCTGATGCTTTTTTGTTAGATGAGGTCAAGGCTGTACTTAAAAGACATGGAAAGAGTTTAACAATACTCAAAATTGATGATGTTAATAATATTGGTTCTTTAAAGCTTAGGGTACGTTCTTTAATTGAGAGCTTAAACTACGAAGCAAATAGAACACAAATTATACATCCTTTTGTTTCTACTCAAACATTTACTAAGAAAGAAAAGAGAAGAAAAATTATTGTACCATATTTTACTGATTTTTTTTCTCCTATCATGTCCTCTTTCTTTAAACTCACTGGATATGATTTTGAAGTCCTGCCAATAAGTGATACAAAATCTGTTGAGGAGGGGTTAAAATATGCAAATAATGAAGTTTGCTATCCTGCCACTTTAATAATTGGAGATATAATTAAAGCTCTTAAATCAGGAAAATATGATTTGGATTCAACTGCCGTAGCAATGACTCAAACAGGTGGTCAATGCAGAGCATCAAATTATTTAGCAATGATAAAAAGTGCTATGGTTGAATCTGGATTTGAACAAGTGCCTGTTATTTCTGTTGCTTTTGGTAGTGGTATGAGCAATAAGCAATCAGGTTTTAGCATAAATTGGTTAAAACATATAAAGATGGCTATCTATGCTATTTTGTTTGGAGACTCACTTTCAAAACTATATTACGCAGCCTTAGTTAGAGAAAAAAACACAGGAGATGCAGATAAGCTAAAGGATTATTATTTAGAAGTAGCTAATAAGATTATTCTTAAAAACAATAGTAAGGAGCTTCTTAAGCTCTTAGAAGTTGCAGCAGAAGATTTCAACTCAATAATTGACGATGCTAATTTGCCGAAAATTGGTGTTGTTGGAGAAATATTTTTAAAATTCAATTCATTTGCTCATAAAGATATTCTCTTTTGGCTTACCGATAGGAAGTTTGAGGTTGTTCCTCCAATGCTTTCTGATTTCTTTTTCCAAGCTTTTGTGAATGACAAGATAAGAAAAGAAAAAAATTTAAAAACTTCTATTTTACCTGAGTTTGTTATGGACAAAGCCTATGATATGGTAGAAAAGATTATTAACAAATTCAATAAGACTGGCTCTAAATTTAAATACTATACTCCTTTTAATGATGTATTTGAGACATCGGAACATGCAAAAGAAGTTATTTCTCTTTCAGCACAGTTTGGAGAAGGCTGGCTTTTGCCTGGTGAGGTTATTTCTTTTGCAAAGAATGGAGTAAATAATGTTATAAGCCTTCAACCATTTGGTTGTATAGCTAATCATATTATTGTAAAAGGTGTAGAAAAGAAAATCAAGACACTTTATCCTCAAATGAACCTACTTTCTTTGGACTTTGACAGTGGTGTTAGTGATGTTAATATAATTAATCGCCTTCATTTAATGACAGATAATATTAAACACTAATAAGAAAACATATAAATTCAATTCTCTATGGAAAAGCAAATAATTGAAGCTGCAAAGCAAATGTTTTTGGAATATGGCTATAAGAATACTAACATGACTGATATTGCTCAAAGAGTTGGCATTAATCGTACTGCCCTTCATTATTATTATAATACTAAGGAGAAAATGTTTCATGCTGTCTTTGGGGAGATTATTGAAACTTTTCTTCCTCAAATTCAAGATATATTAATTCAAGATATTCCTTTTTTTAGTAAGTGTGAAGCTATAATTAATATTTATTTTAATGTTTTCATCACATACCCAACTCTTCCACGATTTATCATTAGTGAAATAAACCGAGACTTAGATAATCTAACATCTGTTGCACATAGCGTAGGCTTTGAAAGCTACATTAATACAATAATAGAAATAATAGATAAAGAAGTTAAGAAAGGCACCATTAAAGAAGTTCCTATTTACTATATACTAATGACATTTGTTTCACAAGTTACTTTTCCTTTTTTGGCTAAGAATATTATTGAAGATATTCTTTTGAAGGACAAGAAAACATTAGATAGTATATTGGACGGTTGGAAAAAAATAATACTATTACAAATGCGAACTCTATTGGAAGTTAGCGACAATTAGAGACAAAGGAACTTTATTTCTTTTCTTTTTTCTTAAAGACAGAAGTCATTCTTTTCCAAAAAGATTTCTTTTCTTTCTTTGGCTCGTCTTTTATTTCAGCTATTGGTGCTTGGTTTTGTTCTACTGGAGCTTGTTCTATTGCAGGCTTACCTTCTTCAGTTTGTTCTTCAAGAGATTCTTCTTGAGGTTTTTCATATACTACATTCTCTACCAAGTATTCTTTTTCTACCTCAAAGAAGTTTGGACGTGATTCTGGTTTAAGAATATTTAATGAAGAGAGTATTTTTTCTACCTCTTGCCTATCTTCTGGAGTGTCGGCTGAATAATATTCAATAACATAAGTGTATCCGTTATCAACAATACCATAATATCCTCCTCTAAAATAATCTCTAAGAGGGCTATTAGTATATTCTACAAATTTTGCCTTGTACTTACCAAGTGGTTTTGATTTAACTTTTTCAATAATCATATATTCAAAACCTGGCTTTAGACTTCTTTCTGAGGAAGCCTCTACAATTGCAGACTCACGGCTAATTGCCTTTTTTATACAATTAATTACAACTTGGTTGCTATTCTGTTCATTGTATAGTCTTATTGTAAAACCATACATTTTCTTTTCAGTTTTCTTAACTAAATAGTTTTCTGGAGCTTTAATGCTTATATTTTCTATTTCTACTTTTAACCCTTTCTTTTGTGAAAAAAGAAATGATGGAACAGAACAAAGTAATGCTACAATTATTATTGATAAAACTTTTCTCATATTATGTATTATTCATTTTATTATGATTCTGCTTGCAAATATACTATAAATAATTTGTTTAAAAGAAATTTTTACTATTTTTGCAACTTATATTTTATATATAATACTAATAATTATAAATGTATATTTAACCATTAAAAGAGCTTGCCTTAATTAATTTTTGGCAAGGTTTATTCTAACACAGATTAATATGGACAACCAAAATCAAGATGTTGTATCACATGAAATGAGACAACAATCAGAAGAAACTACAGAAGCTATAAACAATAATGTAGTTGAAGAAAAAAATGAGCAAATTACCTCTGAAGAAAAAGAGACTAATGCTACCCAAGAGACTCAGCCAAAAGCTGAGGAAACTCAATTAAAAGAAGATTTTTCGGCTGAAATCCTTTCTGCTGATAGTGATGAGAATTTGGAAAATCAAGAAGAAACTATTGAAGAACTAACTACTCACTATTCTAAAATGAGTAGAGAAGAATTGGTAGAGGAAATTAAATCCTTATCAAACTCTGAAAACATTGAACAAATGAAAATGCGTTCAAATTTGGTTCGTAATGCTTTTAGAAACCTTACATCTGAATATAGAAAAGAGGTTAAGGATAAATTTTTAAAAGATGGTGGACTTGAAGAAGACTTCAAATTAGAGGATGATAATTTAGATATAGAATTTAACAAATTCTATTCATTATATAGAGAAAAACGTCAGAAATATTTAGACGAACAAGAAAAAATAAAACAAGAAAACGTTGTTAAAAAGAATGAAACTTTAGAAGAACTACGTTTGCTTTTAGACTCTGAAGAGAGCTTAAAAGAAATATACGATAAGTTTAACCTAATTCAAGAAAAGTGGAAATCAATTGGTCAAGTTCCAAGGTCAGAAGTTAATGGATTATGGCAAAACTATCATTTTTTGATTGAAAAGTTTTACGACAAGGTAAAAATTAATCGTGAACTTAGAAATTTAGACTTAAAACGCAATTTAGATGCTAAGATAGAGCTTTGCGAAAGAGCTGAAGGGCTTATTTTTGAACCTTCATTAAATGTTTCTTTTAAAGCACTACAAGAAATTCATCAACAATGGAAAGAAATTGGAGCTGTTCCAATGGATAAAAATGATGAGATTTGGGAAAGATTTAAGAATGCTTCCGACCAAATTAACAAACGTCGTCAAGAGTATTATGAAAAGATGAGAACTCAACTTGAAAATAATCTCTTGGCTAAGGAAGCTCTATGTGAAAAAGCTGAAGCTGTCGTACAAAGAAATCATGATAAGATTGTTCAATGGAATGAATCTTCTGATGAAATGAATGAAATGCTTAAGCTTTGGAAAACAATTGGACCTGTTCCTCAAAAAGATAATGAATCTATCTGGAATAGATTTAAATCTTCTTTAGATACTTTCTTTGAAACTAAAAAAATTGTTTTTGATAAGTTAAAACAAGAGCAAGATGTAAACTACAATAAGAAGATTGAAATTTGCCTAAAGGCAGAAGCGATTAGCGAAAGGAATGACTGGAAGAAAGCTACAGCTGAACTTATTCAACTACAAAATGATTGGAAAGAGATAGGTTATCTTCCAAAAAAACTATCAGATAAAGTTTGGACTCGTTTTAGAGCAGCTTGTGATAAGTTTTTTGAAAGAAAATCTGAATTCTATAAATCAAACCGTGAAAGCGAAACAGAAAATTTAGCAAAAAAAGAAGCCTTAATAAAAGCTGTTAAAGAATTTGAATTTGGAGAAGACAAAGAAGAAAACTTAAATCATATTAAGGACTTCCAACGTCAATGGTCTGAAATTGGCTATGTACCTTCAGGAGAAAAGGACCGTCTTCAAAAAGAATTCCGTTCTGCAATTAATTCTCATTTTGAAAAACTTCAAATTGATGCTCAAGAACTAAAACTCAACTCTTTCAAGGAAAGAATATCTAATGTTGAAGACAATAAATCTGTTTCAAGAGAGAAGAAGTTTTTATTGGATAAGATACAAAAGTTAAAAGATGAAATCAATCTTTGGGAAAATAATCTTGGATTTTTAGCAAACTCCAAACAAGCAGATATTTTAAAAGCTGAGTTTGAAAAAAAGATGGAGTCAACAAGAAAAGAAATTGCTCTTGAAGAAGCTAAATTAAAGATGCTTGAAGAAACTTTAAAGAGTCAAAAACAATAAAAATTCATTTTAATATTGTATATTAAAGAATTATTTATAACTTTGCAGGCTGAAAAATTAAAACAATTTAATAACAAATCCCGTTTAGGTAAATGGATAAACGGCTAAAATTAAGAGTATGAAAAAAGACATTCACCCAACAAATTATCGTCTTTGTGCATTCAAAGATATGTCAAATGACGAAGTTTTTATTACAAGATCTTGTGCAAACTCAAAAGAAGATATTGAGATTGACGGAGTAACATATCCTTTAGTAAAAATGGAAATATCCAATACTTCACACCCATTCTTCACAGGAAAGGTTAAACTTGTGGATACTGCTGGTCGTGTGGATAAATTTATGAGCAAGTACAAGAACAGAAAAACTGTTAAGTAAATACTTATAAATTATGTATTTAATAAAAAGTCTCATCAAAATATTGACGAGACTTTTTTTATTGTTAAAAAATATTTTAATTCTATTAGCTTTCTATGAAACAAAATCACTATATTTGCGTTGTATTTATTAATTAATTTAAAACACTTTTTAATATTATGAGTTATATACTTTTTGACGATGTTGCAAGAAAATCATTAAAGCCATTTACTTATATAAGACCAGTTTGCGATATTAGAATTGGTATTCTTACAATAAGAGAAAAATGGGAAAGATATTTAGGAGAAACTACTTCTACCCTAACTGAAGATTATCTTTCAAATAAATACCCAGTTATTTTTGCAGATGAAATGACCCTTATTAATGGTTCTGTCTGCCCTACCCCTAAATTAGTTCAAGCAATTAAAAACCTTTCTGTCAATCAAGTATTGGTTTGCAATGATAATATTATTGCAATGAGCAAAACAAGAGAGGATTTTATTTCCGAAGGAGATGATATTGAAAAAATTGAAATTGAAGAGGACTTCATTAAGCTAAACAATGTTTGGGATATTTATGTTTATAACGGCAGAGCTATCAAAGAAGATTTTGAATTAATCACAAAAGGAAGAAAGTCTCAACCTTTAAGTTCAACCAATAGATTAATCAATCCTGAAAATATTTTTGTTGAAGAAGGTGCAAGTATTGAATGTGCTTGTTTGAATGCAAAAAATGGTCCTATTTATATTGGTAAAGATGCTGAAATAATGGAAGGTTCTGTTGTAAGAGGACCTTTTGCAATGGGAGAAAATGCTGTTTTGAAACTTAATACTAAAATTTATGGAGGTACAACATTAGGACCTTATGCAAAAGTTGGAGGAGAATTGGACAGTGTTGTCATTTTTGGATATTCCAACAAAGCTCACGATGGTTTTATAGGACATTCTGTCATAGGTGAGTGGTGTAATATTGGAGCTGACACAAATGCATCTAATCTAAAGAATACTTATGATGAAGTAAGATTGTTTGATATTGATAAAAATACCTTTGTCCCTACCGGTCAAATTTTCTGTGGTACAATTTTTGGAGACCATTCTAAATGTGGAATAAACGTAATGTTTAACACAGGGACAGTTGTTGGAATAAGTTCTAATATCTACGGAGCTGGTTACCAAAGAAACTTTATTCCTTCATTTGCTTGGGGAGGCACCAATGTAGGTCTCAAACTATATGAGTTAGATAAAGCTATTGAAGTAAATGAAAGGATGATGCAAAGAAGAGGATTGGCAATGAGCGATGAAGATAAGAAAATACTCCAACACGTATTTAATCAAACTTTAAAAAACAAGAAGCTAAGATAAATGATTTATGATGACAAAACGATTGAATTCTCTAAACTGTTTGCAGGAGAACCTGAATTCATTCCGTTAGTAACCGAAGATGACACATTAGATTTTGGAATAAAAGATTTACCTACAGAAATACCTATCTTACCTTTAAGAGGTAACGTTTTCTTTCCAAGTGTTGTTATGCCAATTACTGCAGGAAGAGAAAAATCAATCAATTTAATAAAAGAAGCATATAAAAAGAAACTAACTGTTGGTGTTGTTGCTCAAAAGAATGATGTTGACGATCCTGACTTTGATGATTTATATAAAGTTGGTACACTTGCAAGAGTTGTCAGAACTCTAAATATGCCTGATGGAACAACTATGGTTATTATTCAGGGATTGGATATTTTCAATCTCAACAGCATAACCCAAACAACACCATATTGGAAAGGAAATGTTACACTAAACTACGACCAAGCTAAGAGTATTCCTAAGAATTCTAATGCTCTTGTTGCTGCAATGAAAGATGTATATCTTAAACTAATTAAGCTAACGCCTAATCTCCCAACTGATGTTTCTTTCGCTGTTCAAAACATAAGCAATCCATACTTTCTTTTAAATTATATTTCTGCTCATTTGGAAACTCCTTTAGAAGACAAACAAAAACTTTTAGAAATAAATGACTTTACCAAAAGAACAACTAAGGTTTTGTCTATTCTTTCTAAAGAGCTTCAAATGCAGGAAGTAAAGATGCAAATTCAAAAGAAAGTATCTAATGACTTGGACAAACAACAAAGAGACTACTTCTTAACCCAACAGCTTAAAACTATTCAAGAAGAACTTGGAGGTAATCCAACCGAACAAGCTGTTTTGGAGTTAAAAAATAAGGCAAAATCAAAACTTTGGAGCAAAGAAATAGAAGAAATATTCAACAAGGAAATTGTAAAATTAGAAAGAATGCATAGTAGTTCTCCTGATTATTCTGTTCAGCTTAACTACCTAAACTTTATGATTGAACTTCCTTGGAACAAATACACAAAAGATAATTTTGACTTACATAAAGCTAAGGAAATTTTAGACGCTGACCATTATGGATTAGAAAAAGTTAAGGAAAGAATTATTGAATATCTTGCTGTACTTAAGCTTAAGGGCGATATGAAATCCCCTATCCTCTGCTTGGTTGGCCCTCCTGGAGTTGGAAAAACCTCTCTTGGAAAGTCTATTGCCAAAGCTATTGGAAGAAATTATATTAGAATGGCACTTGGAGGCTTGAACGACGAAAGCGAAATTAGAGGACACAGAAAAACATATATTGGTGCAATGCCAGGAAGAATCCTTAAATCCATAAATAAAGCTAAATCTTCCAACCCTGTTTTTGTGTTGGATGAAATTGACAAGGTTTCTGGAATGACCGTAAATGGCGACCCGTCTTCAGCAATGCTTGAAGTTTTAGACCCAGAACAAAATACTGCATTCCACGATAATTATCTTGATATTGAATATGACCTTTCGAGGGTTATGTTCTTAGCAACTGCCAACTCTTTAAGTACTGTTCAGCCTGCACTTATTGACAGAATGGAAATAATCAATATCTCCGGATATATTTTTGAAGAAAAGATGGAGATTGCTAAAAGACATCTTATCCCAAAACAAATAAAAGAACACGGACTTAAGAAATCTCAAATAACAATCTCCGATGAAGTCCTTTCAAAAGTGATTAATGAATACACACGTGAATCTGGCGTTAGACAATTGGAGAAAATGATTGCCAAATTAGTTCGTTCCAGAGCTGTAGAATTGGCAAAAGAAGAAAAATACTCAAAAACCATAAAGGTTGAAAGCCTTCAAAAAATCTTGGGACTCCCTATTGCAGACCACAATATGCATTTGGAAAACGACATAGTTGGAGTTGTTACAGGATTGGCCTGGACTCAGGTTGGAGGAGAAATACTTTTCATTGAAGCAAGCACAAGTAAAGGCAAAGGAACCCTAACCCTAACAGGAAACTTGGGAGATGTAATGAAAGAATCTGCCACATTGGCATACCAATACTTGAAAGCTCACCCTCAAGAATTAGGCATTGAACCAACAAAATTTGAAGAACTAAACCTGCATATTCATGTTCCAGAAGGAGCAACGCCTAAAGATGGTCCATCAGCAGGAATTTCAATCTTCACTGCAATGGTTAGTATTTTCACAAACCGAAAAGTCAAGTCTAAATTTGCAATGACAGGAGAAATAACCCTTAGAGGAAAAGTAACTGCTGTTGGTGGCATAAAAGAGAAAATACTTGCAGCCAAACGTTCAAAGATTACAGACATAATTCTTTCAGAAGAGAACCGAAGAGACATTGAAGACATTAGCAAAGAGTATTTGGAAGGACTAACATTTCATTATGTAGAGAACATTATTGATATTCCTGATATTGTTTTGTTAGACAAGGAAAAGAAAACAAGAAAGGCAAACTCTTAAAATAAAGAAACCATGAAACTATATCAAAATATTTTCTCCTCAAAAGCTCTTCTTTTTGTACTCGGACTTGCTTTTTGAGGATTATAATAAAGAGTTTGAGGTCAAAAAAGCCGCTTTTTTGACTAGAAAGAAGAAGTCTTAGGACAAAAAGAAGAGCTTTTGAGGACAAAATATATTGATGTAAATTGAAAAACATAAGATATTCTTTTCAAAACATAAAGAAATCAAAAACAAAATTAGCCTAAAACTATTTAACCTGCAATGAAAACAATAAACGATATTCGCAAAGATTTTCCAATACTTGAAGAAAAGATTTACAACAAACCTCTTATTTATCTGGATAATGCTGCAACCACTCAAAAACCTCTTAAGGTAATTGAGACAATGAACAATTACTATCTTCATCTTAATTCAAATGTTCATAGAGGAGTACATTTACTTAGCCAAAAAGCAACCGATGAGTTTGAAAAATCAAGAAAGAATATCCAAAACTTTATTGGGGCAAAGCATTATGAGGAAATTGTCTTCACAAGAGGAACAACCGAAAGCATAAATCTTGTTGCCTCCTCATTTTGTCAAGAGTTTGTAAAGGAAGGAGATGAAATTATTGTTTCGGAAATGGAACATCACTCCAATATTGTACCATGGCAATTGGCTCAAGCGAAATATAAATTCAAAATCAGAGTACTTCCATTTAAGGATAGTGGAGAATTGGATATTGAAACCTTCAAAACCCTTCTGAACTCAAAGACAAAATTAGTTAGCTTAACACATGTTTCCAATGCTTTGGGGGTTGTTAATCCAATTAAGGAAATTATTGCTTTGGCACATCAAAAAGACATACCCGTACTTATTGATGGAGCGCAGGGAGTTCCACATTTTAAGATAGATGTTGAGGATTTGGATTGCGATTTCTATGCATTTTCAGCTCATAAACTCTATGGGCCGATGGGAATAGGAGTACTTTATGGCAAAAAGAAATACCTTGAAGCCATGCCACCTTATCATGGAGGAGGAGAAATGATAAAGGAAGTATCGTTTGAGGGAACAACATTTAACGAATTGCCTTTTAAATTTGAAGCAGGTACTCCTTCTGTTGCAGATGTTTTGGGATTTAATGCAGCAATAGAATATATTGATGATATAGGCTTTGATTTGATTAAAAATCACGAAGAGTTTTTGATGCAATATACAACAGAAAATCTTCTATCATTAGATGATATAGTTATTTATGGCACTACTGAACACAAAGCAGGAGCAATTTCTTTCAATATAAAGGACGTTCATCCCTTTGATTTAGGAACTCTTCTTGACCAGATGGGAATTGCCATAAGAACAGGGCATCATTGTGCGCAAACAGTAATGAAACATTATAATATTGTAGGCACAGCGAGAGTTTCTTTTGGTCTTTACACCTCAAAAGAAGAGATAGACCAGTTTATAGAAGGCTTAAAGAAAGTCAAATCTATGCTTTTATAATTCTTTCTTGCAAATAATATAAGTAGAAAGTCCAGGAAGTTTAATTCCAATTTTTGATAAAGCCTTTGTGAAATAGTAATCAAAAATTAGAATTGACTTATAAATATTGGTAATAGTCTTTCCTTTATTCCAGTTACCTATTCCCTCAACATTATCTTCATTGGAAGGTTTCTCAATTAGCTTTTGAATAATGCGAGGAATCAAAAGAGAGAAGAAGAAATATCCACTCTTAACCTCAGTTAATCCAGCCTTTGAGATATGGTTTCTTAACATTGATTTGGAATATCTTCTATAATGTCCAAGCCATTTATCATGATTGCAAAACAACCTTTGAAAAGCAGGAACAGTGATAACAAATAAGCTCTCATTATCAACATAAGGCAATTCTTTTATTTCTTTTAGAAAGTCAATATCATTTTCTATATGTTCAATAACATCTAAAAAGAAAATCAAATCAGCATTTCCATTCTCAAGATTAACATCTCTTACATCCTTATAATAATCCATTGGAAAAGAAAAGTATTCTTTTTTCAATCTTTCAATAATCTCATCAGAAAAAGCAATATCTACTGCTAAAGGTTTGAAGTTTGGGTATCTTTTATGAAACTCACTAATAAAGAAAACATCACCACAACCTATGTCCAACACGTTTTTTGGGGTGGTTTTTCCCCTTAAAAATGGCTTCAATATATCTAAAACAACCTCTATTCTTGCCATTTCCCAAGGATGATTAAGCTTTTTGTTATCCTTAGTTTTAACTTTAAATTCTTTTATATCCATAATAATGTAATTTACTTATATTCTTCCCCAATACTTCCTCAAAAACCATTCTGCACCAAATAATAAAATTATCAGTGCCAAATACCACCATTGGTCTATTAGGCTTTTGTTTGTTATGGTTTGAGTTATTAATGGTTTAATATCTTTTCTTTCCTTGATTAAATCCTTCAACTCTTTGATTTGAGTTGGATAAATCATCTTTGCAGAGCTATGATTTGAAATATTATAGAGTAAGTTATGGTCTGCAACAAGATTGATAGACTCAAGATTTTGAGTTGAAACATAGAAGACTCCATTTGCTGTAAAGGTTGTTCCTCCATATTGTGTGGAAGCGTTATAGGTGTATTTTCCTGAAGGGAAAACTCCTGCATTTAGGTGATAGGAATTAATTGTTTTGGAGAATATGAACGGATATTTCTTACCTTTGCTATCAGTAATTGCAAGTTTTACTTCAGGAGTATTAACTAATTCGTAGCTTTCATTATAAAGCTCTGCATCCATAAGCACTGGCTCATTCTCCGCAAAAACATTATTACATATAACTCTAAAACGACTTTTATTAACCCTTGAAGCAAGGTATTGAATACTTTTATTTATTATTTCATCAGCCTCCGAATGAGTTTGATTAATTAAATAGTTTTGCATTCTCCAACGCCAAAAGCCCTCTCCTGCTATAATACCTGTTCTTTCTGAATTGGAATTAGTAAAGCATATTAGGGGGTATTCTGTACTTATTGTACCTGCTTTTTGAAACATTAGGCTTTGAAGATTGGGCGATATGTTGTAGCGTCCAAAAGGAGATTGAAGTGGTGGAAATTGATTTAATAAGTCTTGCGTCTGCTTTGAGATAGCAAAAAGTGTGAAGTTTTGATTTAGAATGGGGGTAACTTGATTGAGTGAAGTTTTGGTTTGGGTTATCTGTAATCCTTTTTGGATAGTATTAAAATAAGACATATCGGTCTGCCCTCCTATAATATATAGTATGGGAATATCTTCTTTTTTCAGGATTTCTATTAATTTTCTATGCTCCGAATTGGTGGAAGGGATTTGATGAAGTATTGCTATATTATATTCTTTTATTGACTTATACTTATCAAACTTACTGAAAAGCATAGACTCCACTTCGTAGTTTTCGTTATTCTCTATTGCCTGCTTTATGGCCGAAATATCTGGCGAAGGTGAGTTGGCCAATAGCAATACCTTCTGTCTTCCATCAAGTATTTCAACAAATATATCTCTTATGTTGTTGGCAGTAGAATGCTCATTATCTATAGTCTGAACAGAGATTCTGTATCGCTGTATGCCTGTTTTGTCGGCATTAAGTATGGTATTGAACTGCTTGGAATAGGTGTCGTTGTCTATAAAAAACTTCTCTTCAAACAGCTTAACTCCGTCTTTTTCTACTCTCAAAACAGAGTTAGAACCCTTTGCTTTCTTTGATAATAGAACTATCTCTAAGGGAAACTTATTATTCAAATAGGCTATTCTATTATACCTAACCTCTGTTATGGCTATATCTTTCTTTACTGTAGTGTCTCCCATTGCAAGAGTAAATACCGGACAATTGAAGTTTTGAACAAGGTTAAGCGGACTTTTCCCCCTATTAACTATTCCATCTGAACATAAGACTAAGGCGGAAAGGTTATTATTGCTGTAATTATCACTGACCTTTTGTAGAAGTTCTGATATATCTGTTGCTCCGTCTTTATAGTCTATTTTATTTATGTCGTCTATCTCCTTTGCTTGATTTCCAAAGCTTATAAGCTTAATATCGTAGTCTGTTTTCAGGTCTTTTGAGAGCTGACGAATATCTTCCAATAACTTTGTTTTATAGAATAATGAGTCCTTATTCATTAGTATTGAGGAGGAATTATCTTGAGCTATAATGATTACAGGCTTTTGAACAACATTATCCTTTATCTTTATTGAAGGGAACAAAAACAAAAATAATGAAAGAAAAACTCCAAGAAAACGCAGTGCAAAAAGAAGTATTCTCTGGTTAGGAGTAAAAGATTTGCTGCCTTTGAAATAATGATACAGGAATAGTGAAACTCCAAAAGAAACTATGATAATAGGTATTATCCACCAAAGAGAATAGTGAGTTAGCATATTTATTTATTCTAATATTAGTTTATATTTCTTTCCTTTTTGATTTCCTCATAGGCGTTATTTATCTTCTGGAACTTCTCTTTTGCAGCCTTTTGTGCATCTTCTCCAAGTGAGGAAACTCTGTCTGGGTGGTACTTCTTAGCTAATTTTCTATAGGAACGTTTAATCTCTTCATCGCTTGCATCTCTTTCTACCTGCAGTATTGTATAGGCAGAATCTGCACTCTTAAAGTACATTGCCTCAATAGTTTTATAGTCTGCCTCATTGAGCCAAAGCAATTGTGAGATATAGTAAATCTTATCTCTTTCCTCCTTAGAACAAGCTTTATCACTAGAAGCTATACCAAACAAATAGTGCAAAAGCTGCAACCTGTTGGAATAGTTCAGGTGAGTTCGTATCTGCTGGCAAGCGTGATTAATATCAATATCCTTTGATAATAACTCCTTAAGTATGGCCAAACGATTATTGGTATGCTCTATTCCAAAATTGCGAATAAAGAAATTCTTCACATAATCTAACTCACTTCGCATAACCTTTCCATCAGTTTTCATCACACAAGAAGCCAATACCAAAAGGCTAATTGAGAAATCTCCCTGCTTTGGAGTGCCTGTTTTGTATTCTTTCTTAACAAGTTCCTGCAAAAGACTTCCTGCTGCATAACCTATCAATCCCCCTATTAGTCCTCCTCCAAACAAAAATCCTAAGATGCCAGTAATCCATTTTATAAATCTCATAACACAAAATTTTAAGTATGCAAAGATAGGTATTTTCTATTATTTACTTTGATTATTAGAAATTAAAATATTAATTTTGCGAACTAAAAAACTACTAAAACATGGAAGTAATAATTGCATATTCAGCCCTATTTATAGGCTCTATCTTAAGTGGATTAAGCGTTTTTGTACTCAATAAAAATACCCCCAAAACACTAAAATTAATAACTGTTTTTGGCGGTGCATTCCTCTTTGCAGTATGTTTTATTGACCTTATTCCAGCTATGTTTGAGCCTCATTGCCACGCAGATTGCCAAGACTCACATCACTCCTTTCTTCCTCTTGGAGCATATATATTAATAGGTTTCCTTATCCAACTCCTCTTGGAGCAGCTCTCTCATGGAGCAGAACATGGACACATACACGACAAAGAAGATAAGAAAACAGAAGTTTCATCAATTATGCTTCTTATTGGTGTGAGCATTCACGCTTTTCTGGAAGGCTTCCCTATTGTCGTTCAAGGAAGGCCAAATGTTTCAATGATAACCGGAATAATAATACATAACATACCTCTAAGCATAGTTTTGATGGGAGCATTTCTTCAAAGCAATATGAGTAAAACCAAATCCATCATACTTCTAAGTATCTTTGCATCAATGGGAATCATAGGCTCTTTACTTAATCAAAACTTAGAAATCCTCCATCCATATCAAAATATCATTCTTGGCATAGTGGTTGGGATACTCCTTCATGTTTCAACAACAACACTCTTCGATTCCGAAGAAAGTCATCAATATAATCTAACGAGATTTCTAATAGTAATCATAGCCTTTGCAATAGTTATTCTACTGCCTGCACACACCCATTAGAAGATATTAATATTCAATATCTAAGATATAGGCAAAGCGTTTCTATAGATTCGCAGGGTGCGTTTCTATAGATTCGTAAGGTGCGTTTCTATAGATTCGCAGGGTGCGTTTCTATAGATTCGTGGGGTGCGTTTCTATAGATTCGCAGGATGAGAA
>CAYFWD010000034.1:1169-19359 GCA_964346795.1 uncultured Bacteroidaceae bacterium | reverse complement strand
GGTTAATATGTTAAAGAAATATCACCCAATATGGTTAAATACTCACTTTAATCACCCTAACGAATGTACTCCTGAAGCATTAGAAGCTTGTGAAAAAATGGCTAATGCTGGTATTCCTTTGGGAAATCAATCTGTTCTTCTAAGAGGAGTTAATGATGACGTTAGAGTAATGAAGAAATTGGTTCAAAAATTAGTAATGATGAGAGTTCGTCCTTATTATATTTACCAATGCGACCTTTCTCAAGGTTTGGAACATTTCCGTACCCCTGTTTCAAAAGGTATTGAAATAATTGAAAACCTAAGAGGTCATACCTCTGGCTATTCTGTTCCTACATTTGTTGTTGATGCACCTGGTGGTGGTGGAAAAACACCTGTAATGCCTCAATATGTTGTTTCACAAAGTCCAGGAAGAATTGTTTTGAGAAACTTTGAAGGAGTTATTACAACCTATACTGAGCCTACTAACTATTCTAATGAATGTGAATGTGATATTGACTTTTTGAAAGAAGATATTAAAACAGATGGTGTTGCAAGCCTATTGCATGGAGATAGATTAGCTCTTGAACCAAAGCATTTGGCACGTCATGAACGCATTAAAAAGAATAAGAAAAAATAGAATTGCCTTTCATTGATGAAATATTAAAATACAAGAGCATATCTTTTGTAGGTATGGAAAAGAATACAGGCAAGACAGAGACATTGAACTATGTCCTATCTTGCTTGTCTTCTTATAATGATATTAGGGTTGGTGTTACTTCCATAGGAATTGATGGAGAAAAGACAGACCAAGTTACCAAAACCCACAAACCAGAAATTAATATTTCAAAAAAAACTCTCTTTATTACAGCAGAGCATTTCTATAAACAAAAAGAAATAGTTTCAAACATTCTTTCCATTTCTCAGAAAGGAACTTCCTTAGGAAGATTAATTACAGCAGAAGCCATAAGCGAAGGTAAGGTTTTACTTGCTGGAGCTTCTAATACTCTTTGGCTAAAAGAAACAATAAAAGAATTACATAAATTTAAGGCAAATCTTGTTTTGGTAGATGGTGCCTTATCAAGAAAAAGTTTTGGCTCTCCTTCCATAACCGATGCTATGATTCTCTCAACAGGTGCAGCTCTTTCTATTAATCTAAATACCTTAGTTCAGAAAACAGCCTTTGTTTATAGAATGACTCAACTTGAGCAAGTGGAGAAACGATTACAAAACAAACTCCTTAGCATTGAAACAGGAATTTATGCAATAGATTCAAAAGGAAGATTAATTGACTTGAATATTCCTTCTATCCTTATGATAGAAGAATACAAGGATATAATCTTTTCTCATGGCACAAGGATATTTGTTTCGGGTATAATTACAGATAAACTCATAGACTTTCTAAAAGCACAAAAGAACACTCAAGATATAGAAATTATCATTAAAGACTTTACAAGAATATTTTGCAAGGCAGAGAGTTTGGACTTATATTTTAGAAAAGGAGGTAAGTTAAAGGTTGTTCAAAGCACAAACCTAATAGCCATAACAGTAAACCCTACCTCTCCAAGTGGATATAACCTAAACTCAAAAACTCTAATTGATGAACTCAAAAAACATATCCCCCTACCAATCTATAACATTAAAGAAATATAGAGAATTATGACACTAAAACAAGCTATTGAAAAGCATAATGGATTAAAATTTATTGTTGAAGAGTTAAATATTTACTCCTCCATTGGACGAAAAGAAATTCTTAACACTAATTTTTCTAAAGACAAAGAATATCTTAGTGCCAAGCATTCAATAATTATAGGATGTCAGAAATATATCTTAGAAGAGATTAATCAAAAAACACTTAGCAAGGTTCGTAAGAGTTTAAGCTACATTAATGATATTAGCGGTACTATAAATCTTTTAAAACAAAATCAAGTTCTTGACGATGTCTCTCTTTTTGAAATTAAGCAGTTCTCAATAACTTGCACCAAAATAAAATCTCTCTTATTTGATATTTCAAAATATGTTTCAAAGCCTCATTTCCAAGAATTAACCCTGCCTGATTTAAGCAAGGTTGTTAGAATATTAGACCCAGAAGGATTGGAATTAAGACAATTCTATATTTATAATGCTTACTCAAAAGAGTTGAGCGATAAAAGAAAAGAATGGGAAGAGGCAAAAAAAGGAAAAGATGAAGAAAAGGCTTTCAAGCTATATTTAGAAACTCAAAAGATTGAAGACGAAATAAGAGAAAAACTTTCCTGCGAATTAAAGGAACATATTAATAACTTAAAAGATGCTATTAAGATAATAGGACAAATTGATATTTATTTTGCTATGGCAGAATATTTCCTTTTGAATAAATATATTAAACCCACCTTTTCTAAAAACAATAATATATCCTACTCCCAACTCTCCTATCCTCCACTTTCCTTTAGATTGGAAAAAGAAAACAAAAAATACCAACCAATAGATATAAGCATTACTACTATGCCTTGCCTTGTTACTGGTGCTAATATGGCAGGCAAAACAATTTTACTAAAATCCCTTTGGCTTTCTCAATATCTATTACAATTTGGTTTCTTTATTCCTGCAAAAAAAGCTGAGGTTGTATTGGTAGACGATGTTTTGACATCTATTGGCGACCATCAGAATGAAAATGAAGGATTATCGTCCTATGCTTCTGAAATATTAGTATTAAACGATATAATTAAAAAGGTAAAGCAAGGGAAAAACTATTTAGTCCTTGTGGACGAATTGGCAAGAACAACCAATCCAAAAGAAGGTGTAGCTCTTGTAGATAGTTTTTTGAGCATTATGGCAAAAAACAATTCTTTTTCAATTACCACAACACATTATAGCGGAATAAAGACAGATTGTTATAGATTAAGAGTTAAAGGTTTTATTCCTAATAAGAAAACAGAAAAGCTAACCTTAAAAGACATTCCAAACCAAATAGACTATTCACTAATTGAGGACAAAGAACAAGTAGTTCCTAATGAAGCTTTGAACTTAGCCTCACTCTTGGGTGTTGATGAGGAATTTATTAGTAAAGCAAGGGAGAATATAAAATAAAAAAAGGCTTTTTCAAGCCTTTTTTATCAAAAACAATTTTTCTTAATCGTCATAGCGAAGAAACACTCCGCTCAAATTGAATATGATTTCTACTGAATTATCCAATTTTACATCATATTCTTTTTTGTCCTTACTTATTTCAATTACCTTAGCTCCTGCGTGGTTTTTTGTAATAAAATCTTTTATTGAAGAATGAAGAACTTGCGTAGGAACTCCTGACTTCATTTGTATATCTTTCCAATCTCCTTTTTTATTAAACTCTATTTTTGAGCCTTCATTGAAATAAACACTATAATCAGCATCAAAAAGGTCTTTATCCTTTGTAACTTGCAAAATTGTTAAATTAGAGAAATTACTCTTAATAAAGGTTTGTGCCTTTGAAGGAAGTTTTCCAAAAGTAATTACTTTGTCGTCTTGGCTTTGACATGAAGCAAGGGTAAAAATCATTGCTATCATTAAAATAATCTTTTTCATACTTATCACATTTAATTATTAATTATGATGCAAAAATACATTTAATAGTAATATCATAAAGAGATTAAAGAATAATTTTCGTTTTTATGATTTATAGAGAGAGAACAAAACGCACAAGAAAGTAATTTTCAAGCAAATTAAAGTAATAACAACTCTTAAATGAAGACTTCACGGGATTAAAACGAAGTTTTGACGACATTAAATCTTCGTTTTGATGAAACGAAATGGCATTTCGTTGCGACGAGATGGCATTTCGATATATATGAAATGGCATTTCGCCAAGATGAAATGCCATTTCGTCCTCACTAACTCTTCGTTTTGAGGTCGTCTAAACTTAGTTTTTAAGTCATTAAAATGCTGTTTTAAGGTCATAAAAAGCTTGTTTTAGCTATTATAAATATTTAAAGACTTAATAAGAAATTCTACTTTTTAGTTTTATATTCTTACTTAGAAGAAAAATTGTATATTTGCAAGTTAATTACTTAATTATATAATTATAATGTATAACGAGCAATATAGACCCAATAGATTTAACCTCTTACCTCCTGTATGTAAGAATTTGCTAATTATTAATACCTTGATGTTTTTTGCATCTTACGCGCTTAGACTTAAAGGAATTCATCTTGAAGACTATCTTGGTCTTCATTTCTTTATGGCAGAAAGTCATCATTTTTGGCAATATATTACCTATTCTTTTATGCACGCAAACTTCAATCATCTTTTCTTCAATATGTTTGCTATTTGGATGTTTGGATATACATTGGAGAATATTTGGGGTGCTAAACGTTTTATCTTCTTTTGCTTTACTGCCGCTTTGGGTGCTGCTATCACACAACAGATTACATATTATTTTATGTATAAAGATATTGCTCATGGTGCTTTTGACTATATCAATACTGGCATTGAAACTATTCCATACAAGGATTTTCTCAATAGAATAAATACTGTTGGTGCTTCTGGTGTGGTTTTCGGTCTATTGCTCGCCTTTGGTATGATGTTTCCAAATACTTACATTTACCTGTACTTCCTTTTCCCAATAAAAACCAAGTGGTTTGTTATTGGTTATATTATTTTGGAATTGTTCAATGGAGTTTTTGGAACTTCTGATGGTGTTGCACACTTTGCTCACTTGGGAGGTGCTTTGGCTGGCTTTATCCTGATTATGCTTTGGAAAAAAGGAAAACTTAAACTCTAAGATTTAATGTCGGAGAAAAAAGAAATAAAAGACCAGTTTATTATTGCTTATCTTCCTGATTTGGAAAATACTCAAGCAATAATAAATAGTGCTATTAGCTTTGCTAAAATGCTAAAAAAGGGACTTATATTGCTCTATATTTCCGATAAGGCTTATAATTGTATTTCTACCTCTGAGGCTGAAATTATTTTAAAGGATTTAAATTCTAAAATAGAAGGTATTGATTTTCACTCTTATTGTGCTATTGAAGGAAAGACCAAAGAAATATTATATGAAGTGCCTAATTTTTTATCAGGAGTTTTGCTTGTAAGCTCTGCAAATGAAACAAAAAACACTAAAAATAAGCTTGCCTCCAATCCAAATACCATGCTTAAAAACCTCTACACTTCAAGAATTGCTTATTTCTTAGTTCCTCAAAATTTTTCCTCTACACTATCTTTTGAGAAAGTTGTCCTAACAATTAATAATTTGCGAGAAAGTAAGGAAAAGGTTCTTTGGGGTTCTTATTTTGGAAGATTTGCTAATAGTGAGGTAATTGTTTATTATCATAACTATAAAGACGAGTTTTATCGTCATCAGCTACATTTCAACATAAAGTTTATAATGAAAATGTTTGACAATTTCAAAATAAAATACAATCTTCATCTCTCCCATAACTCCAAAACCTTTGTTGATTACCAAGCCTTAGATTATGCTAAAGAAGTTGATGCTGATTTAATTATTTGCCAGACTACAAAAAACAAAAGCTGGTTTGAAGAAATTTTTAACCTTAAAGAAAAAAAGGTTATCAATAATTCTCAAAATATTCCTGTTTTGTTTGTTAATCCAAGAGAAGATTTATTTATTTTATGCGAATAGTTAAAGAGAAATGATAAATGTATTATTAGTTTTAATTCTGTTTTATATTATTTTTAGATTGATTACTGCTTTAATAATCCCTAAGATAGCTCAACATAGAATAAATAAATACAAGGAAAAACTTGATAAGGAAAATGAAGAAATAATTAATAGAAAAGAAAAAGGATATTCTCAAAATATTCACCCTGCGTTAAAAAAGTATTATAAAAATCAAGATAAAAAATAAACGAATATAAAAATGAAAAAGGAAAAACATTTTAAGAAATTCTTGCCACATATAGTTGCTATACTTATATTCTTGGCAGTTAGTGCAATTTATTTTTCTCCTGTTTTGGAGGGATTAGAACTTCGTCAAAGCGATATGTCTAATTTCAAAGGAATGTCAAAAGAGCTAAAAAACTATAAAGAAGCAACAGGTAAAGGAGCTGCCTGGACTAACTCTTTGTTTGGAGGTATGCCTTCCTATCAAATTTTGGGACCAGACACATATAACGTACTAAACTCATTAGCAAAACCAATAACCCTTTGGGGACGCAACCTGGATTTGGGAGTAATGTTTCTTTATATGCTGGGTTTCTATGTATTTGTTATTGCTCTTGGAGGAAACTACTGGATTGGTATTTTGGCAGCCTTAGCCTATGCTCTTGCCTCATATAATATAATCATCATAGAGGTTGGACATATTACTAAGGCTTGGGCAATGGCTATGATGGCTCCTATTTTTGCAGGAATGATACTTGTGTTTAGAAAAAAATATCTTGTTGGAGGAGCATTATTTATTCTTGCCTTAGGTTTTCAAATAGCTTTCTCACATATACAAATAACCTACTACACTATGCTTGGAGGTCTTGTTTTGGCTATAACTTATCTTGTTTTTGCATTAAAAGAAAAGACCTTAAAGGATTATTTTACAGGTGGAGTTGTTTTGGTTTTAAGTGCTTTTATCGCTATACTGCCAAACTCTTCTTCTCTTGCTATGAACCAAGAATATCTTAAGCATACTATGAGAGGTGGTTCTGATATTACTGTTAAGCCAAAAGGAGACACTCAAACAAAAAATGCTAAGGGATTAACTATTGACTATGCTTATCAGTGGAGTTATGGAAAAGGAGAAACTCTAACCATTTTAATTCCTGATGCTAAGGGAGGAGGAAGTTCTGACCAAAGATACGAGAAGAATGCAAAGAATAGAATTAGTGAAGCTCAATCCGTTGCTCCTCTTCGTCATAATGACCCAAATATTAATCAAGTAATGAACCAATATGTTCAGTCTTCCTATTGGGGAGAACAGCCATTTACTGCAGGAACAGTTTATTTTGGGGCTATTATTATTTTCCTTGCAACACTTAGTTTTATTTTGACAAAAGGAAAAGAACGTTGGTGGCTTTTGTTTGCTACAATACTTTCTTTTATTTTGGCATGGGGAAATAATTTTTTAGTTGTTAATGAATGGTTATTCTACAATCTTCCTTTCTACAACAAGTTCCGTACTCCTTCAATGGCATTGGTATTGGCAAATGTAACTGTTATTATTCTTGCTGTATTGGGATTGAAAGAGTTTTTCTCAAAAGAAGTAGAAAACAAGAGGAAGAAAAAAGCTTTATATATTTCAGGAGGGATTGTAGGAGGACTTACTCTTCTTTGTGCTATTATGCCTACTATGTTTGCTTCATTTACTTCAAGTAAGGATGGAATATTTGAAGAGTACTTAGGAACAAGCTTTATGCACGCCTTATTTGAAGATAGAAAGTCTATGTTTGTTTCAGATGCTTGGCGTTCATTCTTATTTATTGCAGGAGCATTTGCTGCTTTGTATTTATATGTTTTAGACAAGATAAAGAAAGAATATGTTGTTACAATAATACTTACTATTCTCATAGTTATTGACCTTTGGGGAGTTGATAAAAGATATTTGACTAAGAACAATTTTGTAAAACCTCAAGAGACAGAAATATATCCTACCTCTGCTGACAATGAAATCCTTACCCAAGTAAGAGAAAATAATATTAATCACTATAGAGTATATAATTATTCTGTAAATACTTTCAACGATGCAACCACCTCTTATTTCCATCCTTCAATTGGAGGCTATCATGGTGCAAAACTCCAACGCTATCAAGATATAATTGATTTCTACTTCTTAAATAAAAATTATGTTCAAAATGATTTAGCAGATGAAACAAAGTTAATGAATAACCCTGTTCGTCAATTCTATAAAGCATATCAAGGACAGGTATCTGCAAATATTGGAGTATTAAATATGCTTAATACTAAATTCTTTATCCTTCCAACAGCTGAAGGTGTTCAGGCATATCCTAACACTGAGGCTTGTGGAGCAGCATGGTTTGTTCCAAAAATAGAATGGGCTAAAGATGCTAATGAAGAAATATTAATGCTTGACAACTTTGACCCAAGAGAGAAAGCTATTGTTGATGTTAAATTCAAAAACATTGTTAAGCTTATTACTTCTTTTGATTCAACTGCTACAATAAAGTTTGAAAGAGATGCAAATAATAGTCCAGAATATTTAAAATACACAACAGATTCAAAATCTGATGCAGTTATGATTTGTTCCGAAATATATTATCCAGAAGATTGGAAAGCTTATATTGACGGAAAGGAAGTTGAGTATTTTAGAGCAAACTATATCCTTAGAGCTATTAATGTTCCAAAAGGAAAACATGTGGTTGAATTTAAATTAGAGTCCGATACTTTCAACACATTTAAAATTGTGTCATTGATTGGCTCAATCATTGTTGTTTTAATAGTTCTTATTGCTATTTTTTATCCTTTATATCAAAAAAGAAAACAAAACACTAAAAAATAATTTACCATGAAACGCATAATTTATTTTACCTTATTATTATTTGCTTTATCTATTTCTAAGAGTAGCTTTTCTCAAATAGAAATTCGCAAACCTTTTATGGTTGATTCAATAAACAATAAAGGAGAAAAGTTTAATAGTGATTATCTTTTACAAGCACCTTCTTTGAAAGACTTAGAGGGAGAATTTAGTAGTTTTGAGATAAATCAAACAATAAGCATTCCTTCTAAGGAAAACGCCTTAATATTAAAAACATATACTTGTAAGGTAAATACTAACACCTACTCCACTTCTACTTTCAATCTTTTTGCAACAGATAAGGTAAAGATTGCTTTAAATGGGAAAACTATTAAGGAAAGATTGGAAACAAAGGATTCTTTAAGTGATGAAAGCAAGATTTCCTTTGACTTAAAGCTTGAACCAGGGGTTTATACTCTTTCTCTTACTTTCCTTGTATCTAATGATAACAGCATACACGAGTTTCGTTTAGAAAAAGAAAAAGGTGATTTACTTATTCAGAACAACGCAAAAGAAAACACAAAAAGCGGATTAACCCTTAGAAAAATGCTTACTGGAAGAAACATTTATTCTTCGTCTATTTCTCCAAAAGGAAACTTTGTTCTTGTAAAATATTACGATGTTGATGATAAAGGGAAAAGAACATACGCTTATAGTATATATAATATAGAAGGCGATGCTCAGTTAACATTCCAAGAAGAGGGAAATTCTTCTATTGATTGGGTTGGTCTTGAAGATGGAATAGAAAAATGGAGTGAGTTATTGTATTATATGGATAAGAAAGACGATAATAATAAATTAATAACTCAAACCACTGACGGAAAGAAAAAAACCTTATTAGAAAATCTTCCAGAAGGCAGTGTTTATCTTTCTCCTATAAATAATAATGAAATAATAATTTCTCAAACCTCCAAGATAGATAATTCAAAAGAAGACCTTACCCGTTATTTGATGCCAGACGACAGGATTGAAGGCTGGAGAAACAGGTCTAATCTATCCTTATATAATATTAAAACAAAAACTCTTCAACCTTTAACCTTTGGCTATCATTCTACTTATTTGAATGATTATAATCCAAAGACTAACTCTATTCTTTTCTCCATATCTCACGATAATATAACTCAAAGACCTTTTGATAATACTTCTATTTTCCAAATGAATCTTTCTTCTCTTGAAGTTGATACTATTATAAATCAAGAGACTTTTGTTTATTATGCTAAATATATTCCAAGCACTGACAAAATTTTAATCTTAGGAAGTGGTGAAGCATTCAATTCTATTGGAAGCACATTAAAGAAGGGCGTTATTCCTAATTCTTATCATAGAATGTTATTCCTATTGGACTCTAAAACAAAAGAAATAGAATGTATTACTAAAAACTTTAACCCTTCTGTTAATAGTGTTAATATTACTGATAATGGAAAGCTTTTCATTGTAGCAGAAAACAAAGATTCTGTATCTGCTTATCAATATGATTTCAATTCCAAAACATTTAATAAGTTAGAACTTCAACTGGATATTGTTTCTACTTTTTCAACAGATAGTAAGGGAGAAAACATTGCATATCATGGACAAAGATATAATGATTTTCCTACTGTATTTTTTGCAAAGAACATAGAAGGAAGTATTTCTCCTACTAAACTTTACAAAGCAAAGAGCAAAGAAGATTTAGCTATTGGAGAAATGAGAGAATGGAATTTTGATTATAAGGGAACTACTATTGAGGGACGCTATTATCTTCCTTATGACTTCGATTCAACAAAGAAATATCCTATGATTGTTTATTACTATGGTGGTACTTCTCCTACAGATAGAAGTTTTGAAATGCGTTATTCAGCATATCTTTATACTGCCCAAGGATATATTGTTTATGTACTAAATCCAAGTGGAACAACTGGCTATGGTCAAGAGTTTGCATCAAGACACGTTAATGCTTGGGGAGAAAAAACTGCTGATGAAATAATATTTGGTGTTAAAAAACTTTGCAAGGAAAATTCTTTTATTGATGCAAAAAAGGTAGGTTGTATGGGTGCAAGCTATGGAGGTTTTATGACTATGTTACTTCAAACTAAAACAGATATTTTTGCTTGTGCTATCTCTCATGCGGGAATATCTGACATTACATCTTATTGGGGTGAAGGATATTGGGGTTATTCCTATTCTTCTGGTGCAACAGCTCATTCCTACCCTTGGAATAGAAAGGATATTTATGTAGAACGCAGTCCTCTATTCAATGCTCACAAAATTAAAACTCCTATCCTCCTTCTTCACGGAGATTCAGACACCAATGTTCCAATTGGAGAAAGTATTCAAATGTTTAATGCATTGAAAATATTAGGAAAAGATGTTGAATTTATTTCTGTAAAAGGAGAAAATCACGGCATAGTTGACTTTGAAAAGAGACTTAAATGGAATAATACAATATACGCTTATTTTGCTAAGTATTTGAAAGGAGAGTCTTCGTGGTGGGATTCCATGTATCCTAAAACGGAACTATAATATCTAAGAAAAATTAATTTGGAATACTTATATCTGTTTCTGTATCTTTTACAACAAAACAATAATTTTCTAAATCAAACAACTCCCATTGGTTGTTTTGATTTAAGAACATTACATAGTTCTTAGTGTTATATTCTACTTTCTTATATTTAGGTTCAATAAGTCTATATGCTCTATTGCGAATACCTAAATTACCTTTGTTGTCCTTTATTATATAGAAAACCTTTTCATCTTCAAAAGGGATACTCCGTTTTACTACTCCATATTGAGGATAAGCAAAAATATTATATCCCAGAGAAAAAACAGGAATAGTTACAAAACATATCACAACTATTATCAAAGACTTAAAATATGCTTTTGTACAATTTAAAAGCATTAAATACATTAGAATAATTGAAACAATAAAAACAATTATTCCCCAATATGGTATTCTTTGTGAATATATTATAAGAGCAACAAAAACTCCTCCCATTAAGAAGGTTATAAGTTTTTGCTTTGGAGAAGGTTCGTGGGAAAAGTGCATCCTTTTACAAAATTCATACACTGAATAGAGAGATACTGGTATTGCTAAAAATATCCAATTAAGATTTTCAGAAACTATTCCAATCCAAATTGATATTGCTATAAATAAAATAATAACAATAATATCCATTATCCTCAATTGCTTGGATAAAGTTGTGGCATAAAACCCAGTAAAAACGTCAAATTTCTTTGCATTATCATTAAGTTTTACCTTGAAAAGAAGAAAATAAGCATAAATAGCTAATGGCAAATAAAATGAGTATAAATACAGAAAAATTATCAAAGCTTTACTCAATAAACTTGGTAAAGGGAAAAAGAATTTATTGAAAAAATTAATAAGTGACACAAAAATAACAAGTAAAGGAGAAGTAACTCCAGCATATTTTGCTTCTACATAAATTATAATCAATACAAATAGCACAGCCAATGGAATACCTAATCGTTGTTTTGAAAAGACCAAAATGGATAAGTTGAACCTAAAAACAAGTAAAATAAAAACTACTAACAAAAATAATAATCCATCATAAGGAATACACTTATCAAAATTTCCTATTAAATATTCTTTTAATGAAAAAATGCCTAATATAAGTAATAAGGATATATCAAGAAGTAAGCCTATATAAGGTATTTTATACTTTTTAAACCAGTGAGATGATAATGTTATAAATTCTTCTCTTAATAAATTAGACATAATTATATATTTGTTGCAAAAATAATTAAAATATTATTAGCAAATACAAAAGTAATATTTATTTATAAAATATCTGGTCTTCTTTCCTTAGTCCTTTTGATTGATTGTTCTAAATTCCAACTATCTATCAACTTCTGATTACCTGAAAGCAGAACCTCTGGCACCTTCCAACCATTAAACTCTGCTGGACGTGTGTAAACAGGTGGAGAAATTAAATTATTTTGAAAAGAATCTGTTAATGCTGAAACTTCATCATTCAACACGCCAGGGATAACTCTGATAATTGCATCAGAAATAATAGCCGCTGCCAACTCTCCTCCACTAAGAACATAATTACCTATTGAAATTTCACGAGTGATTAAATGCTCCCTTATCCTTTCATCAATTCCCTTATAATGCCCACAAAGAATACAAATATTCTTTTTCAAAGAAATTTCATTAGCAATAGACTGGTTTAGGATTTCTCCATCAGGAGCTGTATAAATTATTTCATCATACTCTCTTTTCTTTTTTAAGTCCATCAAACAATTGTATATTGGTTCTATTTGCATTACCATACCAGCACCTCCTCCATAAGCGTAATCATCAACACTCTTGTATTTGTTTTGTGCATAATCTCTCAAATTATGAAACTCAACGCTTACAATACCTTTGGTTTGTGAACGATGCATAATTGAATGCGAAAAAATATTAGAAAGTAAATCCGGGAAAAGAGTAATTATATCTATATGCATATCTTTTTAATTTATTGATTTGATTACGATATATTATTAAATATGTTTCATAATTTATTCTTTGGATTATAAGCTTTCAAACTCATAAAATGCAGTTTTCTTCTAATTAAACTTAGTTTAAATTTACTATAATGGCATTATTTTAGATTTAAACCTTGTTTAATTAGCTTATAAGTTCATTATTTTTGATAAGTTTAATAGTATTTATTTAGAAATTTCCTATCTCTCATACTGACTTATAAAAAATAATTGTATATTTGCTTTCTGAATTATGTCCATAAAGGAATATCAAAAACAAATAAAATTAATGAATATGAATTTCTCAGTTCAATTAAAAAGCATATTGTTAGCATTTATTTGCCTACCAATTATAGGTTTTTCTCAAAAGAATTTAGAAAAGGTCTCTCCTGATTTTCAATACGAAGACTACTCTAACTTTATTCAATTTATGACCAAACCCTATGCTCTTACCAATCAAACCCTATACCTTCCTAAGGTTTCCGATACAATAGGTCGTTATTTTTTTGTTGGAGAGCTTGCAATACCTGAAAAAGAAGACAATAATAATATTGATTACTATGAGCTAAAAAGAATGTCTCCTAAACGCTTAAAAGACTTGGAAGGACATTGGTTTGTGGTTGCAGGATATATTGCAGATAAGATTGCTTACGATAAGGTTTATCGTGCTGATGAAGAAAAGCAAGACTTTAAGACTTTGAGATATGATTTTATTAAGTTGGTTATAGGCAACACTGAAGACACAATATTTTACAAGTATGACGATTTCTGGAATCGTTACAACTTCCCTTTTATTCCTATGTCATACTATAACGCGAACAAAAACGAATATCCTAAAAACAAACACGCTAATGATGACTTAAGTTTAGCTACTTACGACAGAAATTCCAACTATGCTTTTATTCCTAAAAACCTTGTAGGAGAGAAATTATACTTACCTGTTTTAACAGATGAGAACTATGACAGATTATATAATGGTACAAGATTATATAATTATGAAGACGATAGCAGGAAATACTCTTTTGCTCCTATGCCACAAGGAAAGGCAAAGCAAATGCAAGGCAAAACATATTTGGTTGCTGATTGGGTTCACGATGCAGAAGGCTTGACAGATGTTTATTTGAAACTGGTTGTGCCTGGCTCAAGAGATACTGCTTATTATAAGTACCCTACAGTAAGTCAAAGAGGAGTTTTTCCTTTTGTTGTTGAGTCTTTCTTAAAAAATGCTAAGGAAAAATACCTTTATCAAGAGTTCGTTTATCGTGGAGATAAATACAAAGCAACTGTTATTGACACAAAAAGAAAAAATCCTGTTACTATAAATCGTGGTGATGTTTTCCAATGTATTGACTTTGTTGTTAAAGACGGAAAATTTCAAATGCTAATGCGAAATAAAAAAGGAAGAAAGTTTTATTTCCCTGCTGACTATAACTTAGGAGATAAGCTAAGTTTTTCTCACTCTCTAATGGAGGGAAACAAGGTTCTAAAATACAGAGACACCTATGGAACCCACTATAACGCCATTCTACAAAAAGAATTAATCCCAACAATGACTATTAATATGGCTGAAATGTCTTGGGGAAAACCAGAGAAAGAAGTTATGAATAACTTTGACGGCTCTAATCGCCATTGGTTCTATTTTGGTAATATTTACGTTATTTACAAGAATAACAAGTTGTATAGAGTTGCAATGATTCCAAAAGATTTACGTCTATGAGTGAGGAATTTGAAGATTTAGATGACGACTTCAAAGAGCTTATTCAAAAGTTTGAAGACTGCCTCTTTGAAAACCAAACTTGCTTCTTTGACTCAGAAGACTTAATAGATATTATTGACCATTACTTTTCTATAAATTCAATGAATATGGTTGAGTCTGCAATTGATTTTGCACTATCACTATATCCTGAAGACAATAATATACTAATTAGAAAAGCACAATATATTGCTCGAGCAAAAACACCACAAGAAGCTATAACTTTTTTAGAAAAACAAAGAGCAAAAACTCCTAATGATGACAACCTTCTTTTTGCTCTTGCAAGCTTGTACTCACAAATAGGCTCTAATGCAAAAGCCATCAGTATTCTTAAATACTTATTAGAGTTAGATGATAAGGATATAGATGCATATATTTTATTAGGAGAAGAATATATTAATATTGAAGATTACACTTCGGCTGTCAATGTTCTAAAAAAAGCTCTTTTGATTGAGCCTACCGATGATGAATTGCTACATAGCTATGCTTTTGCTGCTCACCAATTGGAAGATACTGCACCTTCAATAAACTTTCTAAAAACTCTTTGTGAGAAAAATCCTTTTTCTGAAAACAATTGGATAGCTTATTCTTTCCTGCTCTTTTTGACAGAAAACTATTTTGATTCTATTACTGCCATAGACCTTGCAATAGCTATTAATGATAAAAATCCTGAATCCTACTTAAAGAAAGCTGAAGCTTATGTTGAGCTTGGAAATAATGCTGAAGCCATAAAATGTTATCATGAAGCCCTTGAAATAAATCCTGATGACCCTGCAATACTTTTTGTTTTGGGTGATGCTTATGAGAAAACTAAAAACTTTAAGAAGGCTGCATATTATTTCAAAGAGATAACAAAGAAATATAGTTCTTTTGCTGATGCATGGTTGGGATTGGCTATATGTTATTTTGAAGAGAATGATTTTGCTCAAGCAGAGCCTATGATTAAAAAAGCTATTGAACTTGAGCCTGACAATATGCACTTTAAGCTAACTTATGCTGAAATGTTATATAAGGAAGGTCATATGGATTTGAGTGAAGATATTTATCAATCACTTTACGATGAGGAAGAAGGAGAAGATTTGGCTTTGACTACAATCAACTGGGCTTTGGCTTTAGTATATAACAACAGACTTTTAGATGCTATCAATCTTCTTAGAGAAACAATAGACAATAACCAGTTTGAAGAGCCTGCAATTTATTTTACTTTAATTGAATTAGCATCTAAAGAGCCATATCTTAAAGACCATTTGGAAGATTACTTATTTAGATTATTTTTATATTACGATGTTTCAATAGATATGATAAAGGAGCAATCTCCTTCCCTGTTAAAGAACCCTGTATACGAAAAACTAATAAAAACATATATTGATGAAAAGAATTAATTTATTTGTATTAATACTACTAATCACATTTATTTCCTTCTCTTGTTCAAGCAAAAACTCGGAAACAACAACCCAAAATCAAAAAGAACCTTCCAAAGTAGAGCAAGTTGCTTCATGGTATATGGACAATATGAACTATGGAACAATTACATTATTGATGACTACTGAAAGTTCATTTATCCCATTCCCTTCAGAAGTTGTTGTACCTCCTGCAGCCTACAAAGCAAGTCAAGAAGGAAGCGATTTAAATATATTTTTAGTTGTGATTTTTGCAACAATTGGAGCTATTATTGGAGCATTAATCAATTACTACCTTGCCCTTTGGCTCGGAAGACCAATTGTTCATAAGTTTGCCGAATCAAAATTTGGAAAGCTATGTCTTTTAAGCAGTGATAAGGTTACTAAAGCCGAAAACTACTTTGTTAAACACGGAAGAAGCTCAACCTTTATTGGAAGACTAGTACCAGGCATTCGTCAATTAATATCTATTCCAGCAGGATTAGCTAAGATGCCTATTATACATTTTGTTCTTTTCACAACACTTGGAGCAGGAATATGGAACGCTATTTTAGCTATCTTGGGTTATATGGCTCACGGACAAGCTGATTTAATAAACAAATACAGCTCCGAACTATCATATATACTTCTTGGACTTGGAATATTATTCGTTATATACTTAGTCTATAGTGGCTTCATTAAGAAAAAGAAGACAAGCAAGCAAACAGAAAACAATGCAAATTAAACTCTATGGTTTAATTGGTTATCCTTTAGAACACTCTTTTTCTGAGGCTTATTTTAAGGAAAAATTCCTTAGAGAAGGAATAGAAGACAGTGTTTATAAGAATATTGAAATCTCTAACTTATCTCTCTTTATAGAAGAAATAAAAACAAATAAACTTCCAAAATCACACAATAACCTAAGAGGTTTTAATATAACAATGCCCTATAAAGAAACAATAATTCCCCATTTAGATTATTTAGACAAAGACGCAAAAAAAATTGGAGCCGTTAATGTCGTTAAGGTAGAAAAAGAAGGTAAGAATAACATTTTGAAAGGTTACAACTCTGATACCTTTGGATTTGAGAAATCATTATTGGAGAATATTGAATCTAAAAATAACATCAAAGCCCTTATCTTAGGCAGTGGAGGAGCATCTAAAGCAGTATCTTTCACCCTTAAAAAACTCAATATACCATATAATATAGTTTCACGAAATCCCATATCCCAAGAAGAAATCAGCTACTCTTCCCTAACACCTTACACCATTGAAACACATCAACTAATCATAAACACAACCCCACTTGGAATGTTACCTTACCTAATGCAAATGCCTCAAATAGAAATTGAACTAATAACCCCAAAACATACTATCTTTGACCTGATTTATAACCCAGAAGAAACACTACTATTAAAGATGGCCAAGACAAAAGGAGCAAAAACAATAAATGGCTTTGATATGCTATGCTATCAAGCAGAAGAAACATGGAGGATTTGGAATGCCAAGTAAAATATTTATAATTCTTAGTATAGTTCTAATCCTTTTAGTTATTAGAATAAAGAATATAGGAGTAGCCTTTCGCTCTATCAACACCCTAATTCACGAACTCTCACACGCTTTTATGGCAATAATAACAGGAGGAGGAGTTAGTGAAATAAAACTTAATGACAACGCCTCAGGCTCATGCACCACCAAAACAAAAGGAGGATTTAGAACCCTTTTAGTATCAAGCTCAGGATATATATTCTCTGCCCTTTTCTCCTATCTCCTCTTCTATTCCCTTGGCAAAAGCTGGAACCAATACCTATTCTATTTCTTTATCGCAATATCCGTTATAGCATTAATACTATGGATAAGAAACCTCTACGGAATACTTTGGACACTAATCTTTGCCTCACTCAACCTTGCAATAATCCTTATCCCCACCGCAATACCCCAATACTCCAACCATATCCTTTTAGTCATTGGGTTAATAATATCAATAGACAATTTCTTAGCAACCCTTACCCTGACCCATATCTCAATAACAGAACCCAAGAAAGCAGGAGATGCAGCCAATATTGCAAAATCCACCAAAATACCGGCAGTATTTTGGGCATTAATCTTCCTTGCATTTTCAATATATACAGGCTATAAGTCCTATCTTATATTCCTTCCTTATTTCTAAATCTTAAAGAT
>CAYFWD010000034.1:0-1069 GCA_964346795.1 uncultured Bacteroidaceae bacterium | reverse complement strand
TCCAAATATGATACACTATCTCAATTAATCAAGCTTATACTCTTTTTCTAAATAATCCCAATATTCTCCGCAATTACAATTATTATCCAATATGTCAAGTATGTTGATTTTATTTATTTCGCAGTTAGAATATTTGTCAGCACCTGACTTTTTATAACCTCCAATAGAGCATGTTTTCTTTGTCTTGTTCAAAATAATTCTACCATCTTTAACAATAAAACTCATTACATAGTCAATATGATACCTGTGTCCTTTAGATATTATTATATCAAATCCTTTTTTTGTTTTTTCAATGGAATTATAGGACTTCAACAATAAAGGCTCACTGGGAATGATACTAGGATATATGTTCCTTAATTTTGATTGTCCGTTTTCAATAATGATTTCAAGCAGTAGGCGTTTGGGCATTGTGTCAATAAAATCGCAGCAATCAGGTCTTCCGTCTATGAAAGGCAAACCATCTAAACAGAAAGGTGAGAGAACAACTAAATAGTCATCTTGCTTGTCATTATTCAAATCTATCTTTATGGAATCCATAACATCATAGTATTTGGAAACCAATATGCCATGCAAATTATAATATTGAGTTATTATAGTAAAACATGTGTCATATTTATAATTCTGAATTACAACAGGCTTAATTGTATCAAATTTAATTGCATTACTATAAAATGAATACACATTACAACTTGACAATAATAATAAAAAAAAGACTTTTTTCATATTCTTTATTTTTTTATTTTCGTAGTGTGGGATTTATACTCCCGCACTTCTTTATTATTAGGATATGTTATCCGATGCTTATTCATTTGCATTACTTTCACACCTCAAAGATAATAATTTATTTAATGCTTGACTTTATAAAAATAACTCTTCGTTTTAATTTTTCATTAGAATAATCAATGCTTTTCAATAACTTATATCATCAACTACAAATATGATACACTACTAAAAGTTTTATTTATATGCCGTATAATTTTATTTAAGTCAAGGTTATTTTCAAAAAGACTAAGGTTATTTTGAAATAAGTTAAGTTTAATTTTATGTAGTCAAATTACAGAAAATTAGA
>CAYFWD010000033.1:0-19916 GCA_964346795.1 uncultured Bacteroidaceae bacterium | reverse complement strand
TTGGAAAGGAAGTTTTTCTTCTATTTCATTAAAGGTTTTAAGCTGCGTGCCAAAATTCCTTGCCATAAGTGTTGCTGTAAAGCTTTTCTTATCACTAATATATGTTGCTCCAACATCAAAAGCCAAAGCAACGGAAGAATAGTCTTCATATTGAGAGAATAGGGGTTTGAGGTTTGCCCCAATATAAACATTACTGTCTAACATCCTTCCCCAACCAATAGTAAACATATAGTCATTGGCAGAAAAATCTCCTGCTGGGTCGCCATTAGGGAGCGTTCTTTGAAACTTCCCATAGCCAATGTAGTTTAGTCCAAAGCTCATGCTACCAACCTTGTTGAAAGTGTGAGAGTATGCAATGTTTCCTTGCCAAATGCCTGCAAACAAGTCAGTATAGCCAATGGCAAGCTGGTTGTTCATATCCTTTGAAAGGATTGTTGGGTTGGTAATGGCAACAGATACATCATTAATTTGCCAAGCAAGAAAATCCATTCCCAAATTAGCAACACGGGCAGAGGAACGAAGGTTCAAAACAGAATAAGCCTCATAAAGTTCTTGCTGTGCCTTTGAAAACAGAAAAGCAAAACAAAGCAAAATGGTGAATGCAATTTTCTTTAGCATAATATCAATTATTAGTAATAATGCTTTTAACGATACAATATATAATTTATTATTTGCGTTTGAATAAATAATAAAATATAATAGCCTATGAAGAAGGTGTTTTTATTGATGTTTTTATTATCTATATCTTGTTTGGCTCTAACACAAAACAATAATAAAAATGTTAATGTAAGAATAGAAGGTATTAGGGTAGGGGATTCAACCTATTACTTAAAGACTACCACAACCAAATCAGGTGGAAAGGTAAAGGTTGAGAGAGAAGTTCTAAATACTTCAAAAAAGGATAATGCTTATATTCTTTCAAAATATAATTCTAATCTTTCTACTAAAACAGAAGACAATACATCTTCATCTCTAAACTCTAGGTCCAAAACTTCTCCAGCAAGTATCATGGGAGTTAATTTGATTTTTTCAACTCTTAATAATAATTCAACTCTAAATACTCTTTTAGGAATGAAAGGGATAAATAATATAAATATTGGAGGAGATATTTATTTGGGGAGAAGGTTTGGTTTTGGAATGGAACTAAAGGGAGCTTTTGCAATGGAAAGCCTTATAAATAGAACAGACAAGAAGAAACTGCATTCTGTTTCAACAATAGGAGTTATTACTTGTGGTTATCCTTTTAGAATAAAGGAAGATAAGTATATGGTCGTTCCTTATTTGGGATTGGGTTTTAATGTTACTGAATTGAAATACTCTCAAACAAGCAATAGAGCAATAAGCTTTGAAGAGCTTAAAGATAATTCGTGGGCTGTTTATAGTAATAATATTTTTATTCCTTTGGGATTGGAGTTTCGTTATAGGCTTTTGTCTGTTTCGTATCTTTCTTTTGGATTGGAATATCGTTTTAATATCTATAATTCAGGAGCAATGTTGCCAAATACAAGGCAAAAAGTATATGACTTTCCTGAGTTTAGCATTAATAACTTAGGAATAAAAATAGGTTTAACAGGAATATTTAACAAGTACAAATAAAAATAATTTAAGATAAAAAAGACAATTCTTTTAGTCCTTGCACTTGGAATATATACTATTTCACTTGGACAAGACACAAACAAAACAACCTTAGTAGAAACTAAGTATTAAGAAGATTCAACCCTTACAATTAAAACTACCACAACAATAGTTGATGGTAAACCCAAAACAGATACAGAAGTAATAGTTGAAAAAACTATTTACTATGATGATTCCAAAGTTTCAACTGATGAGCCAACTCAAAAAAAGAAAAAAACAAGAGGAATAATGGGGCTTAGTTTTGTTGGCTCTTTCTTGAATAATAATGAAATTAATAGTAAATTAGGCATGAGGGATATTAATGATTTCAATTTTGGAATGTTATTTCAATTTGGAGTAGTAACTAAGTTTGGAATGGAATTTACTTTTGATATTGGATTTGAAGGAAACAATAATGAGTCTAATAATAAACAATTAGATGTATTTTCCTCATATTATAGTCTAAATGCAGGCTATCCTATTATTAAACTAAAGAATGAAAGATTTATGGTAGTTCCAAGGGTTGGAATAGGATTTAATACAGATGTTTATAATTATGTTAAGACTTCTGATAATAATCTAACTATGGATTCAATTGCAGGCAATGCATGGTCAATTAACCAAGGAAATTTCTATATTCCATTAGGATTGGAATTACGTTTTGGAAAACCTACAAGTTATTTTGTTGTAGCAGGAGAATATCGTTATACGTTTAGCTATGGTAATGCTTATCTTGCTGGTTCAAAACAAAGAGTTTCTGATTTTCCTGAATTAGGACTAAATAATGTTGGAATAAGATTGGGTTTTGTAAGAATATTCTAAGGTAGTTATTTTGAAAACTTCTACAAAACAAATAAGCCCGTTTTGCATATAGCAGAACGGGCTTATTATATATTAAATATAAGGTTAATCTTTTTTCTCTTCTTTATTCTCTTTCTTAAATAATTCAAATAATATATTAATAATAAGAATTAGTGCTGTTGCAATAAGAGCTATTTCAAACATTCCGACTCCAACCAATACTCCAACTGATGCTGCACACCAAACTGTTGCTGCTGTTGTAAGTCCGGTGATATGTTCTTCTTGTTTAAAAATAATACCAGCACCAATAAATCCCACTCCGCTAACTACTTGTGCTATTACTCTTGAAGGGTCTGCCTGTACGTAGTATACCGATACTAAGGCAAAGATTGTGCTGCCGAGTGTGATTAAGGACATGGTTTTTATTCCAACGGCTTTATTTGATTTTTCTCTTTCCAATCCAATCAAAAATCCCAAGCCAACAGATACCAATAGTTTAATAATCATCATTGTCATTTTATCCTCCTTTTTTAGTTTTGGCAAAAATACAAATTATTCAATTAACTTACCATTATCTTCTTTTTATTTACTCTTTCAACTATAGGTTAATAAATAAAAAAGGAGGCCTTTAAGACCTCCTTTTTCAATATTGTAGTCTATTAGTTATTATCTAACTATTAGTTTTGTTGTACTTGTTGAGTTATTAGTTATTATTCTAACCATATAAATACCAGCCTTTAGGTTTTGTATGTTTATTTGTTGTGTATGTGTTCCTGCTGATTGACGTCCTTTTTCTAAAGAACTTACTAAGCGAGAATTCATATCATAAACTTGAAGTGTTACTTGAGAAGCTTGAGTTAGGTTATATTCAAGTGTAGTTGTGTTTGAAGCTGGGTTAGGATATGCTTTTAGGCTTGGCTTTTCGTTTATTGTAATGATGTTTTCTTTAATTCCAATTACATTTTTGTTTTCTGCAACTGTATCTCCTAAGAAGGCAAATAATCCTTTTCCGTGAGTTGCAGCATATATTGCTCCTGGAAGTTTTGTGTTAGCAAATGAAGTAGGGAAAACATTTTGTCCTAAGTAAGTGTGGAACTCATAGCTTGGAAGATTCATTGTTTGTTGTGTAATTTGGAAAACAGGAACATTTGGAATACCTATCATCTTTTCCCAATTAACTTCAACCTTTGTTCCAGAAGGTGTACCTAAGAAGTTTTCTGTTTTATAAATTCCATCTTCTGCTCCAATATAAGCAACATTTTTGTCTGAATTTTCAGAATTCATACTTTCAATCAATGCACAGAATACTGGCTTGTTGTTTGGTAGGAAGTCTTCATCATTAATAGGGTCTTTACTTATTACTTCTTTAAATACAACAGAAGAGAAAGGAGTTGCTAATGCATTTGAAGACACTTGCATATTAGATTGTGCACTAATATATGTTCCAAAGGTTAGGATAACATTATTTCCATTTTTTCTATCAACGCTTATTGATGTTATTTGACGATTAAACATCATTACCTCTGGAGTAATTGTAATAGCATTTGGTGAGTTTAGGAAGTCTATATTTGATAAGTCAAATCTATAAAGGAATGTTGTGTCAGAAATTGCATTTACTTTGTCTGTTGTAACGAATAATGTTTTACCATCATCTGTTATTGCAAAGCAATGGATTCTTTCTGTTGGAACGTTTGCAAACTTATTTGTTTCGTAGAATTTAACCATTGAAATTGGAGTAAGTGAACCTGCAAGAGGAGATGCCATATAATCATTAATATTTGAACAAACATACATTGCTTGAGATGTTCCAAAGAATAATCTTGACTGTATAGGATTATGAATTTTTATTGCAGTATCTTGGTTAAATTGTAGAGAATCAGTAAATACATATAAGAAAGGATATCCCATTGTTGGACTGCTTGCTAAAACAGTGTCTCCAGGAAGTATCCATGCACCTTCTCTCCATTCTTCATCAGATGCAGTACGGTTGATAGGATTTACAGCGGTATTCTTGTCAATAACAAGGAACATTGAGTCAGGTAAAGTAGAATTTGTTGACTCCCATAAATATAATGGAGTAACTAAAGGTTCATAAGGTGCCCATGCTTGGTTTTCAATGATTCCAGTTGGGAATAAGGTTGAACCAAAGTTCCAAGTAACGTCATCAATAGAGTAGTAATCACCATTATTTCCATAAGTACGAGCAATTTGACCATAGTTTCTTGAAAGGATTAAAGATTTTCTTGGAGTAGGGTCAATTCTTTGGAATTGTGAAGCTCCAACATTTCCTCCATTTTCAGTAAATTGGAAAGCATTAGGATTATAACCAGGGGAATTTATTGTCCAAATAACATCACCAGCTTTATTTTCTCCCAAATTACCTGTATTAGGAATATAAACAGAACCATTTCCAACAGTACCTCCAACAACAGAAGCATCAGGGCAAACAGCAACGCTATAAAATTGAGTAGTAATCATGTCTTTTGTTGAAAGTCTCCAACCTGTTGTATAAAGAGTAGGGTCATAAGAGTATATATGAATACCACCTTCAGATGCTGCAACTATCATAGAAGAATCAACATTACTCAATGGGTTTTCTTTAATAAGTAGTTCATGAATACCTCTACTTACATAAGAAGGAGAAGTTCTTACTCCATCAACACTTCCAAATGAATTTGAGTATTGACTCATACCTTCCCAATAATAAATATCAGAATTATTTGCATCGTATCCTTTTCTAACAATGTTTCCTCCAAGATAAACATTTTCAGGAGTAGTTCTGTCATCAATAACAATTGACATAGATGTTGGGTCTCCACCATTAGAATAAGATGTAGGTGTTGTTCTTCTCCAAGTTATATTATTTACATCATCTGTTCTCAATAAGGTTTCTTTATATCTGTATCCACCTTCAACTTCACTTGAATAATTAATATAAGCATATAGTTTATTAGTATTTTTAGTTCCAAAAGCTAATCTAATTCGATTAATTGCTACAGAAGAAGCATCAAAAGAAGCAATATTAGTATTAGTTAATACAGTTGAATTAGTTGAAAAATCATCAGAAGAAACCATTATTTTCCCTTCGCTATCTTTAAAGTAAACGGCTATATTTCCACTATTACTAATACAAATATCTCCAACAGTAGCAGTAGCAGGAATAGCATTAACCAAAGACCAGTTTGTTGCATCATCATTCATTTGCATTAATCCTGCATCTGTTGCTACATAAACCTTATTTGTTTGTCTGTTTACAGCTATTCTGTTAACAAAAGCTTTGCCATCACCATAATTATGTGGTGTTGCTGGTTTGGTAAAGTCTAATAATTGGAATTTTATGTTTTGGCTTGCCCAATTGTATTTTTCTTCGTCTGAAGATAAACTTGAAGCCCAGTTTTTGTTTGTTCCATTTAATGTTGTTGACTTGTAAACTCCGTTACCAAGCATTCCAATAACATCAGTATTTATTCCGAAACCATTTCTTTTGTAGTTTCCTTCACCAGTTCCTAAGTAAATAACGCCATTATTGTCTTGAGCGATAGAAGTTATAGCAAGATTTTGTTGCCCGTCTCCTAAAATAATCTCTTGCCAATTTTTTCCATTATTTACACTAATGAATAAACCTCCAGCAACACCACCTGAATACATGATGTCGTTGTTGAATCGGTCAAAGATAACAGCTCTTGAACGACCACTAACATTATTTGGTCCAAGAGAAATCCATTGGTCACTTGTTTGAGCATTTATAGCATTTGCTCCAAAACAAGAAAGGAATAAAAACACTAATCCTAATAGTAATGTTCTGTTTTTCATAAATCTATTGTTTTATTGCTTATAAATAAATATCAATTTTAATGAGCAAAAGTACAAATAATTCTTTTACCAAACAATTTTAATGTGTTTTTTGTAAAAATAAATCTAAACTTATATAAAAATAAGTGCCGTTTTTTTTCTTTTAAGCTAAGCTTATTTGAAAATAAGTTTAGCTTAAATTTTTTTTATTCTTGTTTAATTTGGAAATGAAATTCTTTATCAAGCTTATTTCTTAGTAAATAAATAATAAAATAGTAGATTGCAACAGCCAGTAAAGATAAAAGAGCAGTAAGAACTTCATTTTTTTGGAAAATAAAATTATTTGCAAGAATAAATGTGATTATTAAAACAATAAAAGGAAAGAAAAAACCTATTAAAACAGCTTTAGCTCCAATCTTTCTCTCCATGTAAACTACAACCTCTTCTCCAGCTTTATATTTTGAAGCATTATTTGTTTTGACCTCAATAGTTTTTTCTTTCTTGTCACTCGAAACGCAAGCTCCTTTAGCATGACAAGAGGCACACATAGATTTTGAAACAATGGTTACAATAACCTTATTGTTTTGTATTTCTGATATTCTTCCTTTGTGTTCAATTGTTTCGCTCATTAGTTGGAAAATTATTAAATTATAACAATGTTTTTATTTTCAATCCAAGCATCCTTGCCGTCCTCTGTCTTGACTTTTAACCAATTATTACTTTTGTCAACAATTTTAATTTTTTGTCCTTTAACAATTTTAATTTTATCCGTAGAATTTTCGTCAGGAGAATCCTTTCCCATAACTTCTCCAAACATAATTGCCTTATCTTTTGAAAGCATTTGACTTTGACGAGAAAATCCTGCAAAACAAGATAAAGTAAACAAAGAAAATATCAGAATGAAGGAGTAAAAAAATAATTTTTTCCTATTAAAAGAGAAATAATATAAAATAAAAATTACACATGAGATTAAAAGTAATATTATTGAAACTGTTCTCCAAGTTGATGCCATAAAAAGATTAGAGATATTATTCCACCAGTTTACTAAAAAGAAATTAGGCATTATATAAACATCACTTTTAAGTCTTGCTTTTGCAACTTTTAGATTTATATTTATATTTTGGTCGTTTGGTTTTAATAGTTTAGCTCTTTCATAGTATAAAATGGCATTAGTGTAATCATTAAGGCGAAAATATGTATTACCAATATTATAATATAAATCTGCAGAGATATTTTTATTCTTTTCAATAGCTAAATAGCTTTTTAAGGCTTGTTCATATTCCTTGTTATTATATGCTTTATTTCCTTGCTCAAACAAATTTTCAGAAGTTTGAGAATTTGCACCTATGGCAACTAATAAAAGAATAACTATATAAATATACTTTTTCATACTAATGTGTTTTTATAATTATTTAATTTGAGATTCAATATCAGATAAAGAATTAATAGCTTGTTCATAAAGACTATCCATTTTCTGTAATTCCTCTCCTTGAGAGAATCTCACATATTCACAATTGTTCAAAAGAGATATTAGATTATTTATTGTATTATCATTGATTTTTCTTTCTCTCAATATCTCTTTTACATTATCAAAGCTTAAATCCATTTTCACAATCTTAAACCTATCAGAAAGATAGTTCCATGTTGCTTGAGCTACTTCATTGTAAAACTCATCTTTTTGTTGATTTTCTAAATGCTTCTTAGCTTTCTTTAAACGATTCATTGCAACTTTAGTAGCTTTCTTATATCTTACATAAGAAATATCACTATTTTTCTTGTTAGATTTATTTCTTAAGACAATAAAGACTATTGTTAAAATAGGAAGGGTAAGAAATATTATTAGTAAATAATTTTTGTAATAAATAGAAGAATTAATAGAATGGAACTTAGTAGGTTTTGTTTTAATATGCTCTATATCTCTATTTAGGTATTTCTCCCTTTCATTCATTTGATGAGCCAACCCACTAAGTTCGTCTTTACCTTTTGCAATTTTCAAAACAAACTCATTTGTAGAAATAGTTTTATATGTTTTGGTTTTAATATCAAAATAAGTAAAGTTTACTTTAGGAATTTTGAACTCTCCCTGAACACGAGGTATTAATATATATTCAAATGTCCTTTTACCATTTACTCCACTTTGAGTTTTATTAATTTGGTCATTTATAGAAGGGTCAAAGGATTCAAAGTCTTCTGGTATTTTTAAGTCTATTTTATCAATAAGACTTAAATTTCCTGAACCAGATATAGTATATCTTAATGTAATAGCTTCATTAGTTTTGCATTGTAAAGGATTAGCAGAAGCAGATATTTGGAAGCTTCCAACTCCTCCAGAAAAGTTTTCATTAGTTTTAGGGAGTTCACTAACATTAATATTAACGCTATTAGATTTTATGCTTTTCTTTACTCTTTCATAACCTGAAGCTCCCATAGATTGAAAAAATGAATCAAAAAATGGGTCTCCCGTTGAAACTCTCTTTTGATTACGAGTTGCAATATGAGCCACCACATCAATATCCAAAGGAGCTATGGTTAATTTACCTGATTGTTGAGGATAGGCAATAACCTTTCTAAGAGTTGCAACTTGATACCTCTTCCCATCAATAGTTTCTGTGGATATGGTAGGGTCTTGCGACATGTCAATTTCTTCAATCCAGAAACCTTTATTGATAGGCATTCTATTAACTTGATATTCGGAAATATTTACAAGAGTATATAGTTTGTAGGTAATAATTATTTCTTCTCCAATAAAAGCTTTTGACTTATTAGCACTTGCTCTAATAAATAAAGCTTTGTCATCTAAAACCGTAACAGGTTGCTGATAGTTTTGGTTTTGTGAGTATCCGCTTTGCGTTTGTGCTCTTTGAGTTTGAGTTGGATTCTTTTGAACTTTAATTTTAAGAGAATTGGAAGTATATGTTGTGTTGCTTACATTTATTTTTGCTCCACCAATAGTAAATATACCTTCTTTATTAGCACTTAAAACATAAGTAAAAGTAGTTGATGAGGTATTGGTTGTCTTTCCATTTACCATATTAAAAGAAGACCTTCTTGATGTGCTTGGTCCTGCTAAAATATTAAAGCCTCCAAAATTAGGAGGAGTAAAATTGGAAATATCATCACTATTAATAGTAAGTGTAATTCTAAATTGCTCTCCAACTCCAATAACAGAAGGACCAGAGGCATTAAAACTAATATCTTGAGCAAATAAATTAAACCCTAAAATGCAAAATATAAATGATATAAATATAAAAAGTTTATTCTTCATAAAAGTCTACCAATCTTTATTGTTTCTATTATTTATTACTTTTTTGTCTTTTCCTTTTTTTAGTTTTTCTAATGTGTTTTTCTCATTATTTTTTAGAGCTTCGAGCATTCTTTGAGAGTCTTTGTTTTGTTTTGGCTGTTTTTGTTCTTGAGGTTTTGTTTTTTGCTCTTGGTTTTGATTGTTTTTCTTTTGCTTGTCTTTGTTTTGTTGTTGATTTTGTTTGAGAAGCCTCATAGCTAAAGAAAGATTATACTTAGCACAGCTGTCTTTAGGATTGAGTTTAAGCGTCCTTTTGTAGTCTTCTACTGCTTTTTTCAATCCTTCATTGTATTTTTCTCCCTTTTCTAATGAATCCATTAAAGCAAGTTTGAAATTAGTGTTTCCTTTATTATAAAATGTATTTGCAGTAAAAAGAGTATCCATAATGGTATCGTTAGTTAATGCCTTGTCATAATATAATAAGGATTGATTATATAAATCTTCTTTATTTTGTTTGTAAGTTGAGTTGGCAAGATTATATTGAGCCTTCCTATAAGTACTGTCTGCATTAAGAGCCTTCCTATAATTATCTTCAGCCTTAGCATATTGCTTATCATCAAAGTCTTTATTTCCTTCTCGCAAATAATTCTTTTCTTTATCACAAGAAGCAAAAGCAGATAAAATTAATAATCCAAAAATAAACTTTTTCATAAACACATTCTATTCCTTTCCAAAGAAGAACTTTTTATTAATATACTTGTTCTTCTTTTCAAACACAAAAAATTCAATAACAAGGATTACAAAAGCTATAAAAGCAAATATATAAAATCTGTTTTCATAATCCTTATAAGCTATTGCTTGATATTCGTTTTTCTCCATTTTATTTATTCTTGCAAGAATATTATCCAAACCAATAGAAGCATTATTAGCTCTTATATATACTCCATTTCCAACAGATGCAATGTCCTTAAGAATAGTTTCATTAAGCTTAGTCATAACATAAGAACCATTTTCATCTTTTTTATACTCTATTTTGCTTCCACCTTGTTTATTAATTGGAATTAAAGCTCCTTCAGGCAATCCCAATCCAATAGTATTTATAATCACACCATCTTTGGCAATTTCCTTAGCAATGCTAACAGCTTCTTCTTCGTTGTCCTCACCATCTGAAATAAGAATAATACTTCTTGATTTTTTATTGCTCTTCTCCCCAAAACTCTCGTTAGCAATTTCTAATGCCTCTCCAATAGCTGTTCCTTGATTAGAAATCATTGAAGGGTCAATAATATCAATAAAAGTTTTTGCAGCACTATAATCATTAGTTATTGGCAATTGAACATAAGCACTACCTGCAAAAATAACTATTCCTATTCTGTCATTACTTAACTGGTCAATCAAATTGTTTAATGACTGCTTAGCTCTTGATATTCTATTCGGTTTAATATCCTCAGCTAACATACTATTTGATATATCCAAACAAACCATTAGGTCAGTTCCTTTTCTTTCGCTTTTCTCAATAGATGTTCCTATTTGAGGATTGGCAATAGCAATTACTATAAAAAAATAAGCTAAATTCAAAAGAATAAATTTAGTCCAAAGTTTACCATAAGAAAGTTCAGGAACAATAGTATCTATTAGCTCCTTATCAGCAAATCTTTTTAATCTTGCCTTTTTCTTCTTTATATATATATAATGTATAATAAAAAAAACAGGTATAAGTAATAAAAGATATAATGCTTCTGGAAATTCAGTTCTAATCATAATTTATGGATTTGTTCTTAAAATGGTTTTTCGTAAAATTACTTCAATAATCAAAACTAAAATAGCTCCAATTAAAAAAGGAAGAGCTAAATCTTTTTTCATTTTATAGTAAGACACATCAATAATAGATTTTTCCATATTATCAATTTCCTTGAAAATAGTTTGAAGAGAATTTTTATCTGTTGAGCGAAAATACTTTCCTCCAGTTATTTTAGCAATGTCTTTTAGTAAAGGCTCATCAATGTTTACCTCAATATTTTGATACTGCTTTCCAAATGGAGTTTGAAAAGGATAAGGGGCCATACCCATTTTTCCAATACCAATAGTATAAACCCTCATTTTATATTCCTTAGCTATTTCTGCAGCAGTCAAAGGGTCAATAGCTCCCATATTATTAACTCCATCAGTAAGAAGAATTATTGTCTTGCTCTTAGTCTTGGTGTCTTTCATTCTGTTGATGGCAGTTGCCAAGCCATCACCTATTGCTGTGCCATCTTGAATAATTCCACTTTCAACCTTAGAAGTTAGCTCTAAAAGCATTCTATGGTCAGTGGTCGGAGGACATTGAGTAAAGGCTTCACCTGAAAAAACAACCAATCCAATATTATCAGTTTTTCTTCCTTCCATAAAATCCTTTGCAACATCTTTTGCTGCTTCCAATCTATTGGGTTTAAAGTCTTCTGCAAGCATAGAGCCAGATATATCCAATGCAACAACAATATCAACACCTTCAATATTCATTTCATCCTTACTCAAATAAGATTGTGGTCTTGCTATAGCAATAATCAACAAAACAAGTACCAAATATCTTAGATAATTAGGCAATAGCCTTAGCTTAACCTTCCACGATTTGGAATAGCCTTCAAAAGGAGCAAGCTGAGAGTAACGTATGTTAGGATATTGCTTTTTATCATAGAAAACTTGAAAAAGAATAAGTAAAGGAATAACTACTAATAATAGTAAGAAATAAGGATACTCAAAACCATTAATCATTTTCTTCCTCCTTTTCTTTAGGTTCAACAACAAGCTTAGTGTTTTGTACAAACTCAACTGCATTTTGCATACATTTATCTCCTATATTAGGAGAAGGAATGTATTTTGCAAACTTGACTAAATCAGAATAATCTAAAATCTCTTTTATTAGATTAAAAGAATCTTCATTAATATGTTCAACACCTCTAATATTAGTAAGTATTTCATGAGTTGTCATTTCTATTGCCATAATAGAAAATCTGCCATTGAGGTATATTCTTAGTATTTCAGATATTTCTGAATAATACTCTTTCACTCTATTATTTTCAATAAGACGTTTTAGTCTTAACTTTTCAAGCGAATCTAAGGCTATAACATGAGCAGGAAGAATAGGCTTAGGTTTAATAAACACTTCCTTAATATTTGTTTTCCTGTATTTCTTCCATAGCTTAAATAAAAAATAAGCCAAAACAATAACACCAACTCCAATAAGCACTCCAATAATTATTGGCATAATCTCACTAATGCTAAAAGGCTCTTTAAGATTTTCTTTTATATCCTTTATCTCAACGCTTGTAGTATCAATAGGGAAGGGGAGTACCTCATATTCAAAACTCCTTCCATTTTGATTAATTATCTTATGCTTACCTTCAACAAAAGAAGTAAAGTAGTATTTGACATCTAAAAAAGTCTTACCATTTCTTTGTACAGTATCAATAGTCTGTTTTGTAATTTCCAAGCTATCTTTTTTTTCAATAAGCATATAAGTACTCATTTCATTTACTTTTTCAATAGGCAATGAAAAAGAATAAACAACTTGGTCTCCAATTTGAAACTTTGAATTGCTTATGTTTGGAATTGTAGGCTGTGAGAAGGAATTACCAAATGTAAATAATGAAAAAATGATTAAAAAGAACTTTTTCATAATCGTCCTCCTCTTTCAAATAACTTAATTAAAGACCTTATATAATCCTCTCCAGTATAAACCATAATACTATCTATTCCAAGACGAGTAAATTTTTGCTTTAATATATAATCTTGTTTCTTTCTTTGTTCAGACATATGATTGAGAAGATTTTTATCAGAAGAATCAATCCATATTTGCTTGCCAGTTTCATTATCATATAGCCTAACAAGACCTATTGAAGGAATAGTATCTTCTTTTTTGTCCCTAACAATAATAGTTGAAAAATCATGTTTTCGTGAGATTATCTCTAAAGAATCATCAAAATCGCCAAAAGCATCAGTTATTAGAAAGCATGTAGAGCGTTTTTTTATAACATTATTCATAAATTTAAGTGGAATATCAAAGGAAGTTCCTGTGTCATTCTGCTTATAAGTAATAAGTTCTCTAATAATTCTAAGAATATGAGAAGACCCCTTTTTTGCTGGGATATACTTCTCTACTTTATCACTAAAGAAAATTACTCCAACCTTATCGTTGTTTGCAATAGCAGAAAAACTCAAAACAGCAGCAATTTCAGTAATAATATCAGACTTCAAGCTGCCATTAGTTCCAAAGAAAGTACTTCCACTAACGTCAATTAAGAGAATAACAGTTAGCTCCCTTTCTTCTTCAAAAACCTTGACATAAGGATGATTAAACCTTGCCGTAACATTCCAGTCAATACTCCTAACCTCATCACCATAATTATACTCTCTAACCTCGCTGAAAGACATACCTCTTCCCTTAAAGGCACTATGATATTGCCCAGAGAATATATTCTTTGACAAACGTTTGGTTTTTATCTCAATCTTGCGAACCTTTTTTAATAAATCTTCATTCATTTTTTAAGGAACATCAACCTTGTTTATTATCTCATTAATTATATCTTCAGTACTAATATTATCAGCCTCTGCCTCGTAGGTTAAACCAATTCTATGACGCATAACGTCCAAACAAACAGCTCTAACATCTTCAGGAATAACATAACCTCTTCTCTTAATGAAAGCATAAGCTCGAGAAGCCAATGCCAAATTAATAGTTGCCCTTGGAGAAGCCCCATAGCTAATATAAGAACTTAGTTTTTCCAATTTGTTTTCCTGAGGGAAACGAGTAGCAAAAACAATATCAGTAATATAATTTGTAATCTTTTCGTCAATATACACCTCCTTCACCACTTCTCTTGCATGAATGATATGCTCTGGCTTAACAACCGCTTCAATCTTTGGCAAAGAAGCTCCCACTTGTTGAGCAAGGATAAGTTTTTCTTCCTCTTTCTTAGGGTAAGTGATAACAACCTTCATCATAAACCTGTCAAGCTGTGCTTCAGGCAAAGCGTATGTTCCTTCTTGTTCAATAGGGTTTTGAGTAGCAAGAACCAAAAAAGGTTCTTCTAATTTATAAGTATTTTCTCCTATTGTAACCTGGCGTTCTTGCATAGCTTCCAAAAGAGCTGATTGAACCTTTGCTGGAGCACGATTGATTTCATCTGCCAAAACGAAATTAGCAAAAACAGGACCTTTCTTTACAGCAAAAGACTCTTCCTTAGGGCTATAAATCATTGTGCCTATAAGGTCAGCAGGCAAAAGGTCAGGAGTAAACTGAATCCTGCTAAACTTAGCATCTACACTCTTAGCTAAAGAAGTTATAGCTAAAGTTTTTGCTAAACCAGGAACACCCTCCAAAAGAATATGTCCATTAGCCAAAAGTCCAATGATTAGTCTTTCAACCATTCCTTTTTGGCCAATAATAGACTTGTGAATTTCATTGTTAATCGCATCAACAAAAGCACTTTCACGCTCAATCTTTGCATTTAATTCAATAATGTCAATCATAATATATAATGTATTAAACTCTAAATAATTTCAAAAATAATTCAATTCTACACAAAGCCCAATTTTACTTCAAACGATAAACTTACTAAATTATTATATTTTTATAAGCGAAAAAATAAACAGGAAATAAAAAAGAATAATTATTAATTATACCATTATAATAAAACATGATTATATCAAAACAAGGTTTTTACGACTTCAAAACAGCCTTTTGACGAACTTCAAACGAAGTTTTTACGACTCTAAAACGAAGACTTTACGAAGTCGAAATGGCATTTCGTTGTCATGAAATGGCATCTCATCAGTAACGAAATGCCATCTCGTCAGAATGAAATGGCATTTCGACCTCATAAAAACGAAGATTTAATGTCGTCAAATCTTCGTTTCAATGTTGTGAAATCTTCGTTTTGTTTTGATAATAAGCTTGTGTTAAATTTTGTCTCTTTATTTTTCTGTATTTAGAAGAAATAAAAAAGACAAGAAATAGAACATTTTATGTACTTTTGCACAAATTTTTTGCTATGAAAGGAACTTCTAAAGGACATATTGCAATTCTTACTACAAATATAGTTTTTGGTGTTAATATTGTTATTGCAAAAAACGTTCTATCACAAGGCAGTATTGATTCTTTAACTCTAACTTATTTTAGATTGATTGGAGCTACAGCAGTATTTTGGTTAGCTTCCCTTTTTGTAAAAAGAGAAAAAGTAACTCGCAAGGACTTGATTACTCTGTTTTTTGCTTCTCTCTTTGGAATTGCTATCAATCAAACCTCATTTATTGTTGGCTTAGAAACAACTTCTCCAATTGATGCCTCTTTAATCATAACCCTAACTCCAATTCTCACAATGCTTATTTCTGCTGCATACCTAAAAGAACCTATAACTTCAAAGAAAATCATTGGAGTTCTTATAGGATGTTCTGGTGCTGTTATATTAATAACTACAAGCCGATACTTAAATGTAAGTGGCACACGTTCATGGCTTGGAAATGCTCTTTGCTTGCTATCATCTTTAGCTTATGCCTGCTATTTGGTGTTTTTCCGTAATTTTATCAAAACAAAACACCCAATAACCCTTATGAAATGGATGTTCCTCTTTAGTGCTATATTGCTTTTACCAATAGGAATACCAAAGCTAAAATCGGTAGATTTTGCTTCTATAAATACAATATTGGGGCTGGAAGTTCTCTATGTAGTTTTGATGGCAACATTCCTTACCTATCTTTTAATTCCCATAGGGCAAAAACACCTAAGACCAACAACTTTAACTATGTATAACTATCTTCAACCAATAATTGCAGCAGTCCTTGCAATTTTTTTAGGGCAAGATGTATTTGGTATAGAAAAAGTTCTTGCTGCAATATTGGTTTTTATGGGAGTTTATATTGTTACCAAGTCAAAGTCTTTACAACAATTAGAAGAGGAAAAAGCACGAAAATCAAAGGGTTAATAACTCTTTTAATTAGCTTACATTCATATTAAGCAATAGAAAAATCCTTTGTGTTATTATATAATAAACTTTTTTAGATTCTTCTAACGCTTTCAATACCATCAATACTTTCAATATTTTTAATTAGACGACTTAGCTGTTCGGCATCATAAATATAAACCATTATTGTTCCTTCAAATAATCCTTCACTACTTTCCATTGCCAAACCTCTAATATTAATATTCCACCCTTCAGAAATAACCCCTGTAAGTTCTTGCAATAATCCCTTCCTGTCTATTCCTGTCATCTTAATACCAGCCAAGAAAGTAATCTTTTCGTTTTCTCTCCATTTAGCTTTAATTATCCTATGCCCAAACTTACTCATTTCATCAATAGCCTTATTGCAGGTTGTTCTATGAACTTCTATTGAGTTTTCTCTAATTAGTCCAACAATATCATCTCCAGGAACAGGACGACAACAAGGAGCTGTAATATACTTCATATTCTCCATGTTTTGCTTTATCAAAACCTGCTCTGGATTATTCTCTAATTGTTTTTCTATCTCTTCTTTTAAGGTTAATCGCTCTTGAGACTTGTCTTTCTTAGGAGCAAAAGGATTTCTTAAGAACATCCATGTTGATTTCTTAGGCTTCTTTTTGTCAAAACAATGTCTTACATCATCTTCTCTAATCTCGTCTTTCGCAATCTTATAATATAAATCTACGCTTTGAGGAACACCTACATATTTTGAAAGTTTATCAACGTTTTCTTGCTTGTAATCTACTCCTATTTCCGAAAAAAATCTTTTTAGTTTTGTTATTCCCTCATCGGTAAATCCTTTCCTGTAATCTCTTAGATAGTTTTTTATACCTTGAATAGCTTTGGAGGTTTTTACAAAAGAAAGATATTCTTCTTTTGGGGTAGAAATATTAGAAGTAATAATCTCTACTTGGTCTGAAGGTTTGAGACGATGGTCAATAGGAACAACCTTATAGTTAACCTTTGCACCCAAACAATTTATACCAAGTTGGGTATGAACATTGAAAGCAAAATCCAAAACAGTTGCTCCTTTAGGAAGAATTATCGCTTTTCCTTTTGGAGTAAAGGTTGTTATTTCATCAGTTATTAAATTAAGAGTAAAGTCATTAACAAAATCTATTGCATTTGTAGATTGATTGTCTAATAGCTCTCTTACTTTTCCTAACCAATTATCTAAATTCTCATCTAACTCACCTTCCTTTACTTCTTTATATTTATAGTGAGCAGCAAGTCCCTTTTCTGCAATATCATCCATTCTTTGGCTTCTTATCTGAACCTCAACCCATCGTCCATTATTTGCTTGAACAGTAAAGTGTAGGGCCTCATAGCCATTGTTTTTAGGTTTGGAAATCCAATCTCTAAGCCTATCGTGTTTTTGTTCCTTATATATAGAGTTAATTATAGAATAAACAGAAAAGCAAGAAACTTTTTCTACTTCAACAGGAACATCAATAACTACTCTTATGGCAAAAATATCATAAATTTCATCAAACTGAACTCCCTTATTCTCTATTTTCCCTAAAATAGAGGTAATAGATTTTACTCTTGCAGAACATACAAATTTATAACCTTGATTCTTTAGAGCTTCTTTTATTGGTGCTGCAAACTCTTCAATAAAGGCTTCTCTTTCTTCTTCAGAGTCTTTTAGTTTCTCAACAATTTCATTATAACCTTTTGGGTTGATATAGCGTGTTGCTAAATCTTCCAACTCGCTTTTTATTTGATACAATCCCAAACGATGAGCCAGTGGAACATAAAGCATTCTTGTCTCTGAAGCAATTTTTAGTTGTTTATCCTCTTGCATTGAATCAAGAGTACGCATATTATGAAGTCTGTCACATAGCTTTAGAAGAATTACCCTAACATCATCGCCCATTGCAGTCAAAAGCTTTTTGAAGTTTTCAGCTTGAATGGAGTTAGTAGCATAGTCAAACACACCTTCAATCTTTGTTAAACCATCAATAATTTGTGCAACAGTGTCATCAAATATTGTTCTAATATCTTCCAAAGTATATTCCGTATCCTCCACCACATCGTGAAGCAAAGCACAAACTATAGCTGTTGGCCCAAGTCCCAAATCCTCTGCAGCAATTCTTGCAACCTCTATTGGGTGATAGATATAAGGTTCTCCAGTCTTTCTTCGTACTCCACCATGAGCCTTAAGAGCAACAGTAAAAGCTCTTCTAACCTGCCTTTTTTCTTCTCTTGAAGCGGTAGAAGATATTAACTTGATAAGATACTTATACCTTTTTAGTATTTCTACTCTTTCTAAATCTTCATCAATAATATACATATAACTAAATCCCTCTTTTTTTCTTAAAAAAATCATTTAATAATTCCTCACACTCTTCTCTCAAAACACCTTCTGTTATCTTTGTTTTGGGATGATAAAGGTTAATACCTGATAGGGAAGAGCCTCTTTTATCGTCATTGGCTCCAAAGACAATCCTTCCAATTTGAGTCCAGTTGCATGCTCCTGCACACATAACACAAGGCTCTAAGGTAACATACAGGGTGCAATCATTTAAATATTTTCCTCCTAAGGCATTTGTTGCAGCGGTAAAAGCCTGCATTTCGGCATGAGCAGTAAAATCATTTAATCGTTGAGAAAGGTTATGAGCTCTTGCAATAATTCTATCCCTACAAACAATAACCGCACCAACAGGAACCTCATCCAAACTCATTGCATATCGAGCTTCCTTTAAAGCCTCTTTCATATAAAAAACATCATCTTTAATCAAAACAGAACTCATAAAATCAAGAATAAATGATGACAAAATTACAAAAACAAATCAAAATATTGTAATTTTGCCAAAAATAGAATAAAAGTTGGAAAAAATAGACAAATACAAACACAGCATGCCAATCCAAATACGATTTAGCGATTTGGATGCACTTAATCACGTTAACAATAGCTATCATTCTCAGTATTTTGATATTGGGAGAATAAATTACTTTGAAGCCGTAATGGGAGAAAAGGTAGATTGGAGTAAGATAATGGTAGTTATAGTACATATAGAGATAGATTTTTTAGACGCAATATTGCAGGGAGAAAAAATAAATGTAGAATCAAAACTTATAAGTTTTGGTACTAAAAGCATGAAAATGCGACAACGTTTGGTTGACTCTCAAAATGGGAAAGTGAAATCAGTTTGTACAACCATACTCTCAGGGTACAATCACCAAACTAATTCTTCAATGGTTATTCCAGATGAACTTAAGAAATTGTTTTTAGACTTTGAGGCATAACAAAAGCCTAATGTGGTTCTAATAAAAAAAAGAAAGCGTGCAGATAAAAAATAATCTACACGCTAATCCACAATTATGAAAACAAAAAAAGCCTCACGGCTTTCGTAGTCTCGGGCGGACTTGAACCGCCGATCCCTACATTATCAGTGTAGTGCTCTAACCAACTGAGCTACGAGACTATTTATATATAAAAACCAATAAAGAATAACGAAATTTATTTTATCTATCTACCTAAA
>CAYFWD010000032.1:0-20788 GCA_964346795.1 uncultured Bacteroidaceae bacterium | reverse complement strand
TTAGTGGTGTTACGGATTTGGTTATTACTAAGGTTGATGTTATGAATGATTTTGATATTGTTAAGATGTGTACAAAATACAGAGTTAATAATGAGGAGTCATTACAAGTTCCTTATGACCTTGGGGATAATGTGGAAGTTATTCTTCAAGAGCATAAGGGCTGGAATAGTAACCTTCATGGAATAAAGACGTATAATGATTTGCCTGAAGAATTAAAGGCTTATATAGAAAATATAGAAAAGATAACAGGAGTTAATGTTGCAATTATTTCAACAAGTCCTGATAGAGAAGACACAATATTTAAGGTTAAAATATAATATAAAAATAATATGAGAAAGATTTTTTTGATAATAACTCTATTAGCTTGTACTTTTTCATTACAAGCTCAAAAGTTAAGACTATCTGATATTCCTCAAGAGGTAAGAATGGGACTTGAAAATACCTATACAGACTATAAGCTTATGGGTTGGTATTTTGAAACAGGTCAATATGTGGCAGAAATAGATATTGATAACAGGACTGGTAGGGTATTTTTTACTGCAAATGGTAACTGGCAGTTTACAATATTTAATGTTCCAGAACAGGAATTGCCTACATTGGTTGCTAATTACTTTATCAATAATTACCCTGGTTACAGGATTAAAAAGTCAGAATATGTTGAAGACTATGGTGGAGATAACTATTATAGATTGATTATTTCAATGAAGGGAGTTGCTCAAACAGAGTATGAGATGATTTTTGATACAAGAGGTAAGATGATAAAGACTAATGCTCCTGACCCAGACTATGTTAAAAAAGATTATATTGCTCGTTTGAACCCAGAAGATATTGAACGTCAACAAAAGAAAATGGCAGAGAGAACAGCTCTTCCAGGAACAGGTCTTAAGGTAGGTGATGAGAATTATGTTAAGGCAAATAAAGACCCTAAGAGCAGTGGAAAAAAAGGAAGAAAGGTAGATATTGAAACTCCTGAAATAATTGAAACTCCAAAGATACCAGAAGAAGTAACAAAGTCATTTAATAAGAAATATCCAAGAGTAGAGGTTGATGAGTGGAAGAAGGAAGAAAATAATTACAGAGCATTATTCACAAATCGTCAAGGTACTAAGGTTGAAGCTTTGTTTTTACCTGATGGAGGTGTTATCTCTACTACAACTGATGTTGATCCAAAAAGATATCCAAGAATTATCCTTAAAGACTTAGATGAGCGTTATCCAAAGGCAAAAATATCTTTTATTCAAAAGGTTGACTACGATATAAAATATAGACGTACTGTTACTGACAGGAAACTTGAACAATATTTTTATGTTGAGCTAACTGAAAAAATTAAAGGTAGAAGAGATAAAAAAACCATAAAACTTCTTTATGATAAATCATTCAAATATCAAGGTTTGGCAGGTTCAAACGATGATTATGAATATGAAGATGAATAATAAAATAAGTATTGTCTGATTATGAAACTAAAGATTATATTCATTATTCTATGTATTATAATCTTTACCCCAAATGTTTTTAGCCAAAAGAAAATAAACTATAAAGCTTCTTGGAGCGAAACTCGTCCTTCTTATCCTGATGAGATTTTTATGTCTGAGAATGTTGAGTTTGAACATGAAGGAATGAAGATGTATTGTGACTCTGCGATTTTCAATGAAAAAGAAAATCGTTTCAGAGCATTTGACAATATACATATTGTGCAAAATGACACTTTACATATTTGGGGAGATGAATTGTATTATGAAGGAGAAACCAAGGTGGCCGAAATGTTTGGCAGGAAAATCATAATGCAAGATGATAATATTACTCTTAATACCACATATCTTATATTGGAACGAATACCCAATACTGTAAGCTACACAAGGTGGGCAGATATTTATGACAATAAATCAACTCTTCGTTCTCGTCAGGCAACCTATGATATGAATACTAAGGATATTCATTTTGTTAGTAATGTTGAAATTAATTCGGAGAAAACAAAGGTCTATTCCGACACAATGATATACAATACTAATACCGATATAGCTACTTTCTACGGACCAACCAATATAATAACAAGCGATAGTACATATATATATACAGAGTTAGGCTGGTATAATACCAAAACAGAGGAGTCAATGTCTAATAAAGAATCTCAAATGATAAATAAATCAAGACTTCTCCAAGCCGATACTCTTCTTTACAATTCTTTAACCAAAATAGGTGAAGGTTTATCAAATGTTTATTTTGAGGATACTTCAAAGAGTGTTATCCTTACTTCTCACAAGGCTTATTTTGATAATAGTATTGACACTAATGCCTATACTTATCTAACTAAGCAAGCCCTAATGCGTCAAATAAATGAGCAGGACACTTTATATTTGCATTCCGACACATTATGGATTAATCACGATACCTCTATGAATGTTAAAGATATTTATGCTTATTATGATGCTAAGATATTTAGAGAAGACATTCAAGGAGCATCGGATAGGATTTTTTATAATTTGAAAGATTCTATAATGTATATGTTAGGCAGGCCTATAATTTGGTCAGAAGAGAGTCAGATTACAGCTGATACAATTATTATGAATGTAGGAGAGAAATATGTTTATAGTGTTGATATTTTCCCAAGAGCTTTTTTAATCCAAGATGCAGATACTTTGTTTGATACTAATAGATATAATCAAATTTATGGGAAAAGAATGAAAGCCTTCTTTAATAGAAATAAATTATATCTTGTGGAAGTTTATGGGAATGCTCAGTCTATATATTATATATGGGAAGAAGAAAAAAACAAATCTCCCAAACTTATGGGGGTAAATATTGGGACTGGCTCCGAGATGAAGATTTATATTTCAAAGAATAAAATAAACAAGATAACAACAATAACTAATCCTGTCTTTTTTACTGATGATGAAGAAAAGATTAAAGAAGAAGAAAAGACTTTGAAAGGATTTGAATGGAGAATAGAAGAAAGACCACTAAAACCAGAAGATGTATTTATTAAAAGATGACAATTTGTCATTAATATTTTTAGGAACAGAACTTGAATAGGAGGAGTTATAATGATTAAAAAAAAGAAAATGGATAAGAAAATAGAGAATGAATCTATGGAAAATATAGAAGAGGATGTAAATGTAACGAATCAAGCTACTAAAGAAGATAACGAAACAAAGCAAAGTGATTCTAATTCGGAAATAGATAAATTAGAAGATATGGGGAGGAAGTTAGAGGAGATGAACGATAAATATCTTAGACTTTATTCCGACTTTGAAAATTTTAGAAAGAGAACATCAAAAGAAAAAATAGAAATTATTCAATTTGCTTCAGAAGAAACAATAAAAGGACTTCTTCCAATAGTTGATGACTATGAAAGAGCTATTGATGATTTGGACAGTCAAGAAGCTATTCCAGAAACATCAAAGGAGGGTATTGTGCTTGTATATAATAAACTAATGACTTTCCTAACTCAAAAAGGAGTTAAAACAATTGATGCAAAGGGAGAGTTGTTTGATGAAAATATTCATGAAGCTGTTTCGCAGTTTCCTGCACAAGACGATAATCAAAAAGGAAAAGTTGTTGAAGAGGTACTTAAAGGATATACCATGTTTGATAAGGTAATTAGGTTCTCAAAAGTAGTAGTAGCTGTATAAAACAAATAATAAGATGGCAACAAAAAGAGATTATTATGAGGTTTTGGGTGTTAGCAAAACTGCAACTGATGAAGAATTAAAGAAAGCTTACAGGAAGCTTGCTCTAAAATATCACCCTGACAGAAATCCTAATGATAAGGATGCTGAGGAGAAATTTAAGGAAGCAGCTGAAGCCTATGAAGTATTATCCAATAAAGATAAGAGAGCAAAATATGACCAATTTGGACACTCAGGAGTAGACGGACAAGGATTTGGCTTCTCTGGAGGAGGAATGAATATGGATGACATATTCAGTATGTTTGGTGATATTTTTGGAGGAAGAGGTGGTTTTGGAGGATTTGGTTTTGGCTCGGAGCGTTCACGAGGAACAAGGGTTAATAAAGGAAGTTCATTAAGAATAAAAGTAAAGCTAACATTAGAAGATATTGAAAAAGGTGTTGAGAAAAAGATAAAGGTTAATAAGTTTGTAAAATGTAAGGAATGTGGTGGTTCTGGAGCAAAGAAAGGTTCAGAAACAACAACATGTACTCAATGTCATGGCTCTGGATATATAACCCAAGTACAAAGAACAATTTTAGGAAATATGCAAACCCAATCAGTTTGTCCTACTTGTTCTGGAGAAGGTAAAATAATAAAAGATAAATGTTCTGCTTGTCATGGAGAAGGAGTTGTTAAGGCGGAAGAAGTTTTGACAATAAATATACCTGCAGGAGTTTCTGACGGAATGCAGATTTCTTTCCCAGGTCTTGGTAATGCAGGAGCAAGGAATGGAGTTAATGGAGACTTGATAGTTTCTGTTGAAGAACTTCCTCACGAACATTTTGAAAGAGAAGGAAATAATCTATATCATCAAACTTATATTACTGTATCAGAAGCAGTTCTTGGAACATCATTAGAAGTACCAACTTTAGGAGCTCAAGCTAAATTTAAGATAGAACAAGGTATGCCTTCAGGTAAGGTTTATAGATTAAGAGGTAAGGGATTGCCAGATGTAAACGGATATGGAAGAGGAGACTTATTGGTTAGAGTTGATGTTTGGATACCAAAATCCGTTACTAAGGAAGAGAAAAAGATGCTTGAAACACTTCAAAATTCAGATAACTTCAAGCCAAAACCTACGGCAAAGGACAAGAGTTTCTTTGAAAAGATGAAAAATATGTTTAGCTAACGCATAACGATACATATCCTCAACAAACTAATAGTTAAGTTGAGGATTTTTTTTATGAAATTTGAGAGAAGTCAATTTGTGGCTTGGTTCTTTGGAAGTATTCCTTTAGTTTTTGATTTTGTGGGTGGTTAAGCATTGGGTCTTGTGCAGCTATTTCTATTGCTATATTTCTTGCCGCTTTTAAGATAGGCTCATCTTTAACAATATTAGCTATCTTTAAGTCTAATAACCCACTTTGCTTTGTTCCAGCAATATCTCCTGGTCCTCGTAGGCGAAGGTCTATTTCTGCAATTTCAAATCCATCATTTGTTTCACACATAGCCCCAATCCTCTCCTTTGCTTCGGCAGATAACTTGTAGCTACTCATCAAAATACAATATGACTTCTCTGCTCCTCTACCAACTCGTCCTCTTAGCTGATGCAACTGGGAAAGTCCAAAACGTTCTGCGTTTTCAATTATCATAACAGACGCATTGGGAACATCAACACCAACTTCTATTACTGTTGTGGAAACCATAATATGTGTTATTCCTCTCTTAAACCTATCCATTTCATATTCCTTATCCTGAGCCTTCATTTTTCCATGAACAATACTTATCTGAAACTTAGGCAGAGGGAACTCCCTAACTATGCTTTCGTAGCCGTCCATCAGGTCTTTTAAGTCCAATGTTTCTGACTCCTTGATAAGAGGATAAACAACATAGACCTGCCTTCCTGCTTCTATTTCCTTTCTCATAAAAGCAAAAACTCTAAGTCTGTCTTTGTCAAAGAAATGAACTGTTTGAACGGGCTTTCTTCCTGGTGGTAGCTCATCAATTATGGAATTATCCAAATCACCATAAATAGTCATTGCAAGAGTACGAGGAATAGGCGTTGCTGTCATAACAAGAATATGCGGTGCAATATGGTTTTTTGTCCACATCTTAGCTCTTTGTTCTACTCCAAAGCGATGTTGTTCATCAATAACACATAATCCTAAATTATTAAACTTGACCTTGTCCTCCAACAATGCGTGAGTACCTATAATAATATCTATCTTGCCTTCTTCCAATTGAGGAAGGATAATATTCCTTTGCTTTTGTGTTGTGCTGCCTGTCAAAAGAGCAACCTCAACAGGCATATTGCCTAAAAACTTTTTAATAGAATTGTAGTGTTGTTGAGCTAAAATTTCGGTTGGAGCCATAATGGTCGCCTGAAACCCATTGTCTTTAGCAATTAACATACTCATAAGAGCTACTAAGGTCTTTCCACTACCAACATCTCCCTGCAAAAGACGATTCATTTGATGCCCTGTTCTGACATCGTTTCTTATCTCTTTAATAACCCTTTTTTGTGCATTTGTAAGAGTAAAAGGGAGATAGTTATTGTAAAAATCATTAAAAGCATCTCCAACCTTTGAAAACACAAAACCTTGCAACTTCTCAACTCTTATAGACTTTAAGAGCTGATGTTCAAGCTGCATAAAGAATAGCTCTTCAAATTTCAACCTTGCCTTAGCCTTGGCAAGAAGTTCGGTAGAGGACGGAAAATGTATTTGTATTAATGCCTCTTCAAGAGATATAAGATAAAATTTTTCAATAATATAATTAGGTAAACTCTCAATAATATATCCTCTAACCTGCCCAATAAGAGTTCGCATAAGGTTAGATATGCCCTTAGAGTTCAAAAAAGCATTCTTCATCTTCTCGGAAGTGTTGTATAGAGGAGAAAACTTTTGTGCGTGTATTTCTTGAGAAGAAAGATAAGTCTCCAAAGGCTCAATATCAGGGTGGGCAAAATTATATGTTCCGTTAAACAGGTTGGGTTTACCAAAGATAACATACTCCTTACCTTGTTTTAAGCTTTCTCTAATCCACTTTATGCCTTTGAAAAACACCAATTCCACCTTTCCCGTTTGGTCAGCTAAACTAACAGAAAGCCTTGCCTTTTGTCCCATTCCAATAACCTCCATTCCCACAATCCTTCCTCTAATCTGAATATGAATATCCTCCGAAGCAATATCCTTTATTAAAACGAAATTGCTCTTATCAACATAACGATAAGGATAGTAGGAGAGAAGGTCTCGGTAAGTAACGATATTAAGCTCCTTATTAAGGACCTTAGCCTTTTTCTCACCAACACCTTTAAGAAATTCTATCTTAGTATCTAAGAGGTTTATTTGCATATTATACTCTAAAAGGTCTTTTGTTAAACTTACAAACCTTTCTGCAAAGATATAAAAACTAAATTAAAAACAACTATTTACCGCTAATAAACTTTGGTATTATTCCAACAAGATTTCCACGACCTCCAAACAGCCTTTTAATAAACTTAAATGAAGATTTGACGAGATTAAAACGAAGAGTTGTTGAAACGAAATGCCATTTCGTTGTCATGAAATGCCATCTCATATATAACGAAATGCCATCTCGTGTAAATGAAATGCCATTTCGTCCTCGTAAAAACGAAAATTTAAGGTCGTCGAAACTTCGTTTTAATTTCTTAAGTCTTCGTTTAGGTTTTGCTATATTTTACTCTAAGGCTTTTAATTGCTCGGTTATGGATTCTATCTTTTGAATAGAGTCAGAAAGTTTCTTTCTTTCGTTATCTACAACCTGTTTTGGAGCGGAAGTAACAAATTTTTCGTTCTGAAGTTTCTTTTCAAGAGAAGTCTTAAAGCCTTGATAGTATTTCAAGTCTTGTTGAAGTTTCTTTATCTCTTCTTCCTTGTTTATGGTGTCGCCAAGTGGGATAAACATCTCTGTTGTTCTGACCATTAAAGATAAAGCTCCTTCTTTTTTATCTGCGATATATTCAAGATTTGATAGGTTACAAAGCTTTATGATGATTTCGTCAAATTCCTTATTGTCATTTGAAGACTCTTTAATAAATAGTTCCAAAGCTACTTTTTGAGCTATATTTTTTTCATTCCTAACCTGACGTATTGCAGAAATCTTTTCTTGTGCAAAAGCAAAGTCAGAAACTATTGAAGACTTGCTTTCATAAGTCTTTGGCATTTGAGAAATCATAATATAGTCCTTCTCGTCTCTTTCTTCAAGAATATGATAAACCTCTTCTGTTAAGAAAGGCATATAAGGATGAAGTACTTTCATCAAATCTTCAAATAGGCTTATGGTTTGATTATAAGTTTCTCTGTCAACAGGCTGTTGATAGGCAGGTTTTATTATTTCCAAATACCAAGAACAGAAGTCGTCCCATATAAGTTTGTAAACCTTCATTAAGCTTTCACTAAGGCGATATTTAGAAAAATCATCTTCCAATTCAATAAGAGTTTCATTTAGCTTTTTCCTAAACCACTCAACGGCAACCTTTGAATGTTGAGGTTGTTCAATATCTTTTACTTCCCAACCCTTAATAAGCCTTAGAGCGTTCCAAATTTTATTGGAGAAGTTTCTTCCTTGCTCACAATAGCTTTCATCAAATAAAAGGTCGTTTCCAGCAGGTGAAGACATAAGCATACCAACCCTTACTCCATCAGCACCATATTTTTCCATAAGCAAAATAGGGTCAGGGCTGTTGCCAGCACTCTTACTCATCTTCTTGCCTAACTTATCCCTAACTATTCCTGTTAAGTAAACATTCTTAAAAGGAATTTCATTTCTATATTCCAAGCCTGCAATAATCATTCTTGCAACCCAGAAAAAAAGAATTTCAGGAGCAGTAATTAAATCGTCTGTAGGGTAGTAATAGTTTATATCTTTATTATCAGGATATCTTATTCCGTCAAAAACACTAATAGGCCAAAGCCATGAAGAGAACCAAGTGTCTAAAACATCCTCATCTTGTTTTAGGTCGTCAATTCTATAGTTTTCTTTAGGGAATCTCTCATTAGCAATCTTTAAAGCCTCTTCTTTGGTCTTAGCAACAACTATTTCTTTGTTTGGAAGATAGTATGCAGGAATACGCTGACCCCACCACAATTGACGAGATATACACCAGTCTTTTACATTCTCCATCCAATAGCGATAAGTGTTTTTGAATTTTGCAGGGTGGAACTTAATGGTGTCATTTTCCACAACTTCAAGGGCTGGTTTTGCAATATCGGACATCTTTAAGAACCATTGTACAGAAAGCTTAGGCTCAATTACTGCATCAGTCCTTTCAGAAAAACCAACCTTGTTAAGATATTCTTCTTCCTTAAATAATAAATCTTTTTCCTTTAAGTCTTCTACAATCTTTTTCCTACACGCAAACCTGTCCATTCCTTCGTACTCTAAGCCGAATTTGTTTAGGGTTCCGTTGTCATTAAAAATATCTATACTGTCTAACTTATGTTTTAAGCCAAGATTATAGTCGTTAATATCGTGTGCAGGAGTAATCTTCAAAGCACCTGTTCCAAACTCCCTGTCAACATATTCATCAAATATAATTGGAACAGCCCTATTAACTATTGGGATAATAACTTTTTTACCTTTTAGAGAAGAATATCTTTCGTCCTCAGGGTGAACACAAACAGCAGTATCGCCTAATATTGTTTCAGGACGAGTTGTTGCAACTACAATAAAATCATCGGAGTTTTCTATCTTATATTTTAGATGATATAGCTTGGAGTTTTGTTCCTTAAAAATAACTTCTTCATCACTAAGAGCAGTAAGAGCCTGAGGGTCCCAATTGACCATTCGTATGCCACGATAAATAAGTCCTTTGTTGTATAAATCAACAAATACATCAATAACAGATTCGTAAAGAGCGTCCTCCATAGTAAAGCGAGTTCTTTGCCAATCGCATGATGCACCAAGCTTTTTGAGTTGCTCCAAGATAATTCCTCCATGTTTTTCTTTCCACTCCCAAGCATGAGCAAGAAATTCATCTCTTGTTAGGTTTTTCTTATCAATGCCTTCTTTCTTTAGCTTTTCTACAACCTTTGCCTCTGTTGCAATGGAAGCATGGTCAGTGCCAGGAACCCAACAAGCATTCTTGCCCTGCATTCTTGCCCTGCGAACCAAAACATCTTGAATAGTATTATTAAGCATGTGTCCCATGTGTAATATACCAGTAACATTTGGAGGAGGGATAACAATACAATAAGGCTCTCTTTCATCAGGCTCGGAATGGAAAAGATTATCATTAATCCATTTTCCATACCATTTTTCTTCAATTAGCGTTGGGTCATACTTTGCAGCAAAATCACTCATAAGAATTATTATTTTTCTTGTAAAACAAGTTGCAAAGATATATGTTTTAGTCCAAAATTAGAAATCAAATTTCTAAAAAACTACTTTGGCACAAAATTTGCTTTTATATTTGCATTGTCAAACTTAATACAAAATTAGTTTTATGAAAAGGATAAACCTTATTTTAGCAATCCTTCTTGCTGTTTCATTTAACAGCTTTGCACAAGAAGAAGTACCAACATATAACGGAATAATTAATCAAGTAAAGGTATTCTTACAGCAGGCACAAATAGAGAAGACTGTTTCCTTCCCTCTCAAACAGGGAAATAATGAAATTATACTTGCAGGTAATTCAAAATATATGCAAACACAAAGCCTGCAATTTACATCAGTAAACGATTTTATAATAACAGACTTTACTCCCTTTATTCAATATGTACAACCCAAACCACAATCAGAAGAAAGGCTGTCAGCAGAAAAGAAGCAAAGACTAAAAACACTAAGAGATTCCCTTGAATTACTCAATAATCAAAACACCGACTCCTATACCCTTGTGTCAATACTTAATAAGGAAAAGATTGTTTTGGATAATATGAAAATAATCTCTCAACCACAATCCATAGATTCCATACCAAAGATAAAAGATGGGCTAAGCTATTACAGGGATAAGATGATAGAAATAAATAAACTCTTGCAAAAAGAAAACGCAATAATAGCAAAGAGAACAAAAACAATTAACGAAGTAAATAATCAAATAAACATTATCCTTCAAGGAGCAGAAAATAAATTTCAACCACGCAATGAATACTATATACGCCTAAATATTTATAGTGAAAAGAATATCCCTTCTTCCAAACTTAGCTACACATATAATGTAGAAGGAGTTTATTGGCAACCATTCTATGATGTTAAGTTTACCAAACCCAACGCCCCAGCAGCCTTTGTCCTAAAAGCACAGTTAACCCAACAAACAGGAGAAGACTGGAACGATGTCAAGCTAATATTCTCAACAGAAGAACCAAGTAATAGACGAGTATTAGGTGAACTTTACCCTTACTATTTGGTTATTCCAAAAGCAGAAAACTATTCACTAAGAGGGGCCAAAGCAAAACAAGCAAAGTTAAATTATATGGTGGCAGAGATGGCTGTTGCTGAAGATGTATCTGAATATGGCGTACCAACGGCAAATGCAACAAAATATTCCGATATGACAATCTCACAACTTACAATGTTAGGGAAAGAATATGAAGTGGGAATGAAGCATACAATTCTTAGCGATGGCAAAGAAAAAATCATAGCCCTTGAAACCAAAACCACAAAGGCAGACTATAAACACTACACTATCCCTAAGCTTGAAAAGGCAGTATATATTTCAGCCCTAATGCCAGAGTGGGAAGACTTGGAGCTTATGGACGCAATGGGTAAGATATACCTTGAAAACAACTATATTAACGATACATATATAAGCACAGCCAACACAGATGACACTCTTAACCTTTCAATAGGACAAGACAAGAGAGTTGCTGTTGATAGAAAGGTTGCCAAGAGCAAACCAGAAAAGACAGGACTATTGAGCAATACAACAGAAACCACCGTAACAATAACCCTGTCAATAAAGAATAATAATCAAACCCCAATAGAAATAAATATAGTTGACCAAATTCCTCTTTCCACACAAGAGAATATAAAGATAACAGCAGGAGACTTATCCAAAGCCCAATATGATGAAAAGACAGGAAAGCTAACATGGGATTTTTCACTAAAAGCCTTAGAACAAAAAACCATAACCTTCACCTATACCGTACGCCAACCAAAAGGAGTTAATCTATTTCTAAACTAAGAGCGATAACAAAGGATATAATAAAAAAAGGGGCGTACCACTACGCCCCTAAATTATTAATCTTTCAACACTCGCAAAGCGAGTTATTAACTAACCATTGTTTAAGTTTTTTTAGTTCTGGTGACAGGGCGTTAATTGTTATTTGTGCTTTTTTGTATATGGGTTCTCTTTCTTGAAGAAGTTCTTTTAAGTATTGTTCTATCTCTTCTTGGGTTTTGTCTTTAAGGAGTGGGCGTTTTTGTTTGGAGGCTTTTTGACGATTGATTATTGCTCCAAGTGGCATTTCTAAATATATGGAAACGCCTTCTTTGTTTATTATGTCTATATTTTTGTTGTGGCAAGGCAGTCCTCCTCCTGTGGATATTACTATATTGTCTTTCTCTATCAGTTCTTGCAAAACATCGCTCTCATATTTGCGAAAGTTATCTTCTCCAAATTTTTCAAAGAAGTCCATTATGCTTATTTTGTACTTGCTCTCAAAGTACTCGTCTGTGTCCACAAAGTCCATCTTCATTAGGGAGGCAAGCTTTTTCCCAATAGTAGTTTTGCCGCTAAACATAAAACCAATTAGAAATATCTTCATAGTGTTTTGAGGTTATTAACGGGTGTAAGCTGTTTTGTCTAAGCTCGAGAAGTCTTTTTTCAAGAACTTATAATATCCTGCGATTGCAACCATTGCTGCATTGTCGGTAGTGTATTGGAATGGTGGGATAAATACTCCCCAAGAGTGTTTGTTGCCAAGTTCAATTAGTTTCTCTCTTAAATAGGAGTTTGCCGACACTCCTCCTGCTATTGCAATGTCTTTTACATTTAGGTCTATGGCTGCTTTTTCTAATTTCTTCAACAGCATCATCACAACTCTATGTTGTACTGAGGCACAAATATCATTGATGTTTTCTTCTAAAAAGTTAGGGTTTTCTTTCAGATGGTCTCTAAGGGTGTAGAGTATGCTGGTCTTAACTCCTGAAAAGCTATAGTCGTAGTTGGGGATATTGGATTGGGCTATCTTTAGTGCATTTATGTCTCCTTCTTTTGTCAAGCGGTCAATATGTGGTCCTCCTGGGTAGGGTAAGGAAAGGATTTTTGCAACCTTATCAAAGGTTTCTCCTGCTGCATCGTCAATTGTCTTACCTATTATTTCCATTTCGTAAGGAGATTTTACATATATTATTTGGGTGTTTCCTCCACTTACTAAAAGGCATAGGAAAGGAAATTTAGGGTGTTTGGTTTCTGTGCTGTGGTTGATAAAGTGTGCCAAAACATGGGCTTCCAAGTGGTTTATATCAATTAAAGGTATGTTGAGGGACATAGCTAAGCTTTTTGCAAAGCTAACTCCCACCAACAAAGAACCCAATAGTCCTGGTCCACGAGTGTATGCAATTGCTGAAAGGTCTTTTTTCTCTATTCCTGCTTCCTTAATGGCTGTATCTACAACAGGAATAATATTTTGTTGATGAGCTCTTGATGCTAATTCAGGCACTACTCCTCCATATTTTTGATGTATCTTTTGGGAAGCAATAATGTTGGAGAGGATTTTATCGTCTTTTATTACTGCTGCTGAGGTGTCATCACAAGAAGACTCAATTGCTAATATATATGTCATTTTTAGTTGTTTTTGTTTTGTATCTGTAATTTTTTTACAATTATTTGCTCGCTTGTAACATTATAATGCAAAATAAAGTAATATATTTGCAAAAGTAATGAAACTAGAGAAACAAAAACCTAAAAAAAGATATTTAAAACTACTATTGAAAGTTATTGGTTATTCAATACTAATAGCTTTTATATTGGTTTATTTCTCTATTGCCTTCCTTAACACCTCTATTGTTCAGTCAATTTTAGCAGTTAAAGCATCGGATTATTTCTCTAAGGAATGGAATACGAAGTTTCATATTGATGCTATCAGTATAAATATTTTTGATGGAGTAAGTCTAAAAGATGTCTATTTGGAAAGTCAGGAAGGCGACACCATTCTCTGTGCAGATAATATTTCTGCCAAGTTATTGAAGTTTCCAACATCTAATGGGATAAAACTAAGCAGTGTTAAGATAGAAAACACAACGTTTAACCTTCAAATAGGAGAGAAGGGTTTGAACTTTGGTTTTATTATAGATTATTTTAGTAGCGACAAGCCTAAAAAAGATAAGCCTAAAAAAGACTCAAAGCCTTTCGTTGTAGAAGTTAATAGGGTTAGGCTTAGAGATGTTGCGTTCTCTCTTAGACTATTGGAAAACACAGATGTCTATCCTCAGGATATGGTTGCCATTAATAATATGCGATATAGTAGTATTAATGGAGATATTGAAGATGTTTCAGTTATTAAAGACTCCATAAATGTTAGGATTAGGAAATTTGCTGCTAAGGAAGCAAGTGGTTTGGAGGTAAATAATATTTCTGGAAGTTTTGTTGTATGCCCTAAAGCTATTATTGCAAAGAATGCTAATCTTAGAACTGTTAATTCGGATTTGTATTTTAATGTAAGAATGAATACAAACACTTGGGGAACATATTCAAGTTTTATTGATTCTGTTTATTGTGAGGGTGAGATAAAGAAAGGAAGTATTGCAGGAATGAAAGATGCTACTTATTGGGCAGAGACTATTAGAGGATTTGAACAAAGGGCATCGGTTAGTGGTAAGTTTAGAGGAACGGTTTCTGATTTGGCTTGTGAAGACCTTGAACTTATTACAGGTAAGGAAACAATAGTTAAGGCAAAAGGAAAAATTGTTGGTCTTCCAAATCCTGATAGTACTGTTTATGACTTGGAGGCTGAAACCATTCAAACAAGCTATGCTGATTATAAGTCAATGAAGTTAGGAGAGATGTTGGAGAATATGCCTATTCCTCCAATGGTATCTAAGCTTGGAAAGATTAATATGAATGCTACTTTCAGGGGATTGATTAATAATTTTGATGCTTCTGCAATTATCAATACAGAGATAGGAGATATTGATATTGTAGGAAGTAGTATAACAAATAAAGATATTACAATCTATTATGCTGATATAGTTTCAAAGGAATTTGATGTGGGATATTTGTTGGATATGGATTGGATAAAGACTACCCAACTAAGTGCAAAAGCACAGGTCAGTGGAACGGACTTAGAGAAAATGGAAGCTAATCTGGTTGCTGACTTAAAGGATTTGAACATTAAGGGGATTAACTATGATTCTGTTTCTCTTGAAGGAGGTATGAGAAATAAAGAAATCATAGCAAGACTATCAATAAAAGATGATTATGCAAACCTTAATGCTTACACTGAATTTTTCTTAGGAGATAAAAAGACCTTGTATGTTGATGCAGATATTAAGAATGCAGACCTGTATAAGCTAAATATATATAAGTTTGCAGACAGCACAACTTCTATTTCGGGCAAAATGGTTGCAGATATTCATGATTTGGATATGAATAATCTTTCAGGAAATGTTAGGATAAATGATTTGCTCTTTAAGATTCAAAATAAAAATGCCATAGAGATAAAAAATCTTAGTGCTCAAATGAGTTCTTATGGTAAGGATAAGAATATCATAACTCTTTATTCTGATTTGTTGGATTTCTATATGGAAGGGAAATACTCCTTTGATACATTGGGGCAAGATATTGCGTGGATAATGCAAAGATATATTCCGAACTTTAACTTCCTCAAATCGCAAGAAGAAAGAATTATTGATAGTATCTTTGATTATAACTATCAAGTAAAATCTGATTTGGTTTTTAATGCTGTTCTGAAAAATCCTAAGCCAATCTTTATGCTATTTGCCCCTGATATGGATTTGAGTAATAACACAAGCATTAAAGGTTATATCAACCCTTATCAAAAGTTAATTTTGAGTGCTAACGCCAATAGCTTTAAGGGAATGGGTATTGGGCTTGAAAATATTGATTTGGACGCAAGAACAAAGGGAGATGTCCTTAATTTAGTGCTTAATACTTCCAGCCTTCAGATAACTGATAGCTTGTCGTTAAGGAATTTGACTTTAGACGTGTTTTCTAATAATAAAAAGTTAGATTTCTTGCTTAAATTCTCGGATAATTTAACTCAAAACAGGACATCTGGGTATTTGAATTTTAAATCCTTTATCACAGACAACGATATTCAAGGAGGGTTTGAAAGCTCCGAATTAGAGATTCTAGGTAATTACATGGCAATAAATGATAATAATATTCTTAGCTATAATGGGAAAAAGCTTGCCATATTAAACCTTGCCTTAAATAAATCTAATCAAAATATTGTTGTAAATGGTATTGCCTCAGACAATAGAGATGATAAAATGGAGGTTAACTTTACTGATTTAGACCTTGAATTTGTTAATCCTTTTATAAAAGATATAGGAATAGAATTAGGAGGAAGGCTAAACAGGAATATAACCTTTCAAAGTTTGTTCTCTAAGCCATTTTTTACTTCCAATTTGATAATAGATAGTTTGTCTGTTAATAATAATCTTTTGGGATTTACCGAATTAAATATTAGTAATACTTTAGCTTTTGAGAAGTTTTTAGTAGATGTTAAGGTGTTGTATAAAGGAAATGATGGAACACAAAACACTCCACTTGCAATAAAAGGATTTATCTATCCTGAAAGCAAGACAAATAATTTTGATTTGAATTTAAGTCTTCAAAACTTTAACTTAAAAGTTATTGAGCAATTTATAGAAAGTTTTGCTTCTGAGCCACAAGGTTTCTTAAGTGCAGAGAATATTAAGATAAGGGGAACATTTTCTCAACCTGATATTAGAGGAGATTTGATTTGTCGTGATGGTGCTTTGAAGATAAATATGATTAACACCAAATATTATTTCACCGATACCATAAGCATAAATAATAATAAGTTTATCCTTAACAATTTCCTTTTGACAGATAAACAGAAAAACAAATTGAATATTGTAGGAACAATAATGCACGATAAATTTGTGGATTATTATCTTAACCTTCAGGCAGAGGCTGATAAAATTAAAATACTCAATACCAATGCTTCTTTTGGTCAAATGTATTATGGAGAGGCTTATGCTTCAGCAAAGGCTTCTATTTTGGGAGACTTATCAACCTTAGATATTTATGTAAAAGCCAAAACAGAAAAAGGCACTAAATTAGTTATACCTATCTCAAGCAAGACAAGTGTATCAAATAATTCATTTATAAAGTTTACATCCTTAAATAACGAAATAAAGGATTCTCTTTTAGCCTTAAATGTTGAAGAGGATAACTTTGATTTGAATATAAGAGTTGATTTGGAGGTTACTCCTGATGCTGTTATCTCAATGCCAATCAATTTCTCTCAAATAGGAGGTAGTCTTACAGCCTCTGGAGAGGGAGAATTGAAAATAGAGATTGATAATAAGGATAAGTTTGATATGTATGGCTTAGTAAATATTGATAATGGTACGTTTGGAATGTCTATTGCTAATATAATAGATAAGACCTTTGTTTTGGAAAAGGGAGGAACAATTCAATTTAATGGAGATTTAACAAATGCTTATTTGGATGTTGCAGCAGTATATAAAACAAAAGCATCTTTAGCTCCTATACTTGGACCTGACTATAGTAAGCAGGTTGATGTAAATAGTGTGATACTTCTTTCGGGTAATATGATGAATCCTGTTCCAAAGTTTGATATACGCCTGCCTAATACCGACCAACAAACAATTGATGACTTATTTATGCATATAGACAGGAACGATGAAAAACAAATGATAGAACAAACTGTTTCCCTATTGATTTCACGACAGTTTTATGCAAATGCAGGAACTATAGAGAATAATTCTTCAGGAACAAACCTTTCTTCCTCTGCATTTGAATTAGCATTTGGACAAATGGCAGGTATTTTAACCAATATGATAACCTTTGTAGATGTTGGACTTAACTACACACCAGGAACAGAGGTTGTTTCAGACCAGTTTGATATTAACTTTTCTAAGAGTATTGGCAGATGGGAAATAGAGGCTAATTCAGTTATTGGAGGAAAAACAAAAGAACAGGCAGAGGCAGCATCTACATTTATAGGAGATATTAAGGCAGAGTATAAAATAACTGATGCTTTCCGTTTTAAAGTCTTTAATAAGTCAAATGCTAACGACTTCACAAAATATAATATTAGTCCATACACACAAGGTATAGGTATTGCCTATAAAAAAGAATATGAAAGCTTTGCTGATATGTTTAAGTCAAAAAAGCAACGCTCAAAGTTTTTAAAATAAAGATATATGAAGGCAAAAGGAAGTAAATACACAATAGCACTTGTAGCTCATGATGATTGCAAAAAAGATTTAGCAGAATGGGTTGCATTCAATAAAAAGAAATTAGCAAAACATAATATTGTTAGCACAGGTACAACAGGGAGAATGGTTGAAGAGGAAATCAATAAGGGTATATTACCTAATTCAAGAGATTATATAATGGTAACAAAGCTAAAGTCAGGACCACTTGGAGGCGACCAACAATTAGGAGCAATGATATGTGAAAACAAGATAGACTTGCTATTCTTTTTTTGGGACCCAATGTCTCAACATCCTCATGATGTAGATGTAAAAGCATTACTTAGAATAGCAGTTATGTATAATATTCCAACAGCTTCCAATAGAGCAACGGCAGATTTTATTATTTCTTCCGAGCTTTTTGAAGATGAAAGCTACAAAAAAAAGGTATATGACTACAAAAGCTATACAAATAGAAAAATAAAATAATTAATAATATAAATAAACATTTAGACAAAATGAAAAAGACAATTCTTTTCCTATTGATAGGATTATTTGCTTTTGCACCTATTGCGAAAGCCGACGAAGGTATGTGGCTATTAATGTTTTTGGATAAGCAAACATACAAAGATATGAAAGCAAAAGGCTTGAAACTAACTCCAAAACAAATTTATGACATCAACCAAGCATCTCTAAAAGATGCAATTGTTCAGTTTGGTAGAGGATGTACAGGAGAAATTATCTCCAATGAAGGACTGCTTCTAACCAACCACCATTGTGGCTATCCTCAAATACAACAACATTCAACCCTTGAACACGACTATTTGATGAATGGTTTTTGGGCATACTCCAAAGAAGAAGAGCTACCTTGCCCTGGGCTAACAGCAAAGTTCTTTATTAGAATGGAAGATGTTACTTCTAAGGTGTTAGAAAACATTACTAAAGAAACCTCAGAAGAAAACAGAAACAACATTATAAGAGATAATATTAAAAAGGTTAGAGAAGAGGCAGAAAAAGGAAATAACTACACTACTCAAGTAGCAACAATGTTTGACGGTAATCAATACATACTCTTTGTTTATGAAATATATAACGATGTTCGTATGGTAGGAGCACCACCTTCCTCAATAGGAAAATTTGGCTCTGATACAGATAACTGGATGTGGCCACGCCATACAGGCGACTTCTCATTGTTTAGAGTGTATTCGTCAAAAGATGGTAAGCCAGCAGAATACTCCAAAGACAATATACCCCTAAAACCAAAACATTCCCTTCCAATATCTCTTAAGGGTATAAAAAATAACGACTTTGCAATGATAATAGGTTACCCTGGCACAACAGACCGTTTCTTAACATCTTATGGAGTAAAGCAAGCAATAGAAGTTTACAACCCTTCAGTAGTTACAGCACGTACAGCCATAAGAGAGGTTATGGATAAGGATATGCGTCAAGACCCAAAGATTAGAATACAATATGCTACCAAATTTGCACAACTATCCAACTATTGGAAGTTCTACATAGGACAAACACAATGTCTTAAAAACCTAAACGTATATCAAACCAAGAAAGACATAGAAGACAGATTTACAAAATGGATAGAAGAAACACCAGAAAGAAAAGCAGAATATGCCACAGTATTAAAAGACCTTGAAAACTCAATAAACATAACCAATCAATACGATTACTTGAGAGTATATACCAATGAGGCAATATTAAGAGGGAACTCAGCCGTTACAATAGCACGCCATTTAGTAGGATTGGAGAAAGAACTTAAAGAAAATGGCAATACAGACAAGGCAAAACAAATGATAGAAAGAGCCAAAGAAAGTATTAATGGAATATTTAAAGACTTCAATTACACAACAGAAGAAAAACTACTATCAGCAGGAATGGACGTATTCTTCCGTAATGTTCCAAGCAAACAACAAAGCGAAGACTTCCTTGACTTAGCATTCAAATACAGATACGACTTTGCAAAACTGGCTAATGATATATTTATCAAATCTAACTTAGTAACACCAGAAAAGGTAGAGAAACTATTGAACAACCCAACAGCAGACGATATAGCCAAAGACCCAGTATTTGAACTCTATAAAATGTTCGTAGATAATGCAAATACAAAAATGGCGACCGCACAACAAGCATATTTAGACCTTAATAAAGCAGAAAGACTATTTGTAAAGGGAGTTATGGAAATGGAAAGCCCTAAACACTTTGCACCAAATGCTAACTCCACCATTCGTTACACCTATGGACAAGTAAAAGACTATGAACCAAAAGATGGAATAACCTATAAATACTACACAACCCTTGAAGGAATAATGGCAAAAGAAGACACCACAAGCTGGGAATTTACCATACCTGCCAAACTCAAAGAACTATATAGTACAAAAGACTATGGACAATACGCACAAAACGGAACAGTGCCAGTAGCCTTTATAACCAATAACGATATAACAGGAGGAAACTCAGGCTCACCAGTAATAAATGGAAAAGGAGAGCTGATAGGACTTGCCTTTGATGGAAACTGGGAAGCAATGAGTGGTAACATAGCCTTTAATCCAGACTTACAACGCTGCATAAATGTAGATATTCGCTATGTACTCTTTATAATAGATAAATTTGCTAATGCACAAAACCTTATTAAGGAAATGAAGATAGTGAAATAATAACCTGTCATTAGTTTTCAAAAATAACTATAAATATTACTTCAACCATAATGCTTTTTTACTACACTAAAAGTATTATGGTTGAAGTTTTTTATACCCAAAACTATACTTGATTACCCAATGTTTAGACACCCTCCTGTAGAACTTGATTCTAATTTTCTATCTCTTGATTCTATT
>CAYFWD010000031.1:16108-20899 GCA_964346795.1 uncultured Bacteroidaceae bacterium | reverse complement strand
AACTGGTAATTGGAGCAAGAGGAACATTCTTTGCAAGAGCAGTTGACAATTCTCCAAAAACCTTAGGAGAAGTATGTAGAGCAATGGCAGCTCACGATGGAGCAGCAATTGTAGAAGTACTTCAAAACTGCGTTATCTTTAATGATAAAACGCACGCTGAGGTTACAGACAGAGAATTTAGAGAAGAACGTCAATTGTGGTTAGAGCAAGGAAAACCAATGATATTTGGTAAGAACAAAGATAAAGGTATAGTTCTGAAAGGAAATAGCCTTGAAGTAGTAGAGATAGGCAAGAATGGAATTACAGAAAAAGACATTTTAGTTCACGATGCAACAATAGAAAACACAGGAATACACATGATGTTGGCTCAAATGCGTCCACCACATTTCCCTATGGCTTTTGGAGTAATTCGTGCTGTTAAAGCCCCAACCTATAATAAAATGTTTGAAGAGCAAATGCAGGAAGTAAAAGAAAAATCTAATATTAAATGCGTTGATGACTTACTAAACAGTGGTGATACTTGGGAAGTATAACACTAAATAACTATAAAACGAAAAAGCAGTTCTTTTAGGACTGCTTTTTTTATTGACTTAATTTCTTACTTTCTTTGTTGTATTGGGTGTCATTATTTTTTCTCAAAGTCAACTTAACGAATAGCAAAAAAAGTGAAGCAAGAATAATTGTTGCAAAATATCCCTCGTCTCCCAAAAACCAATGATTATTAACTTTACTATCAATTGTCAAAAAATTGTTCCCAAAATGAAGTCCTATGGGAAGCCATATTGTTTGGAAATAGAAATACACTATCGTCAAAAATGCTCCTGCGAAAAATAGATTTGGTCCTGTTTTGATCATGTTTATTTCAGGATTTAAGACATGTACCAACATAAATAAAAGCCCAATTGTTGTGGAGATATTGATTGCGGATAAATTTCTATTGGAATAATTAAGGAAAATTCCGCGAAACCAAAGCTCCTCCCAAGCTACTATTGATAATGTCAGTATAATTGATGAAGGATTAATAACTGTGTTTAATGATAATTCGTTTAATGTTATTTTTCCTATTATAAGTCCTATTAGTAGAGGGCTAACAGCAATCAGCACACCTGCAAAAACTCCAACAAATAAAAAATATATTTTTTTCACATCCCAAAATATCCGAATTTCTTTATTTAGTCGAAATATTTTAGCAGTTACAATGTTCACAATAAGAAATAGAAATAAAAGGACATAAGCTGGATTTATCCAATCAAGGGTCTTTAAGAATTGTGTTGAGCCCATTACTATTAGTCCAACAATTAAATATGCAATTATTATCAGATAGCTTTTTAAATTTTTCATCACTAATCTACTAGTCATTTTCAAGGTGCAAAAGTAGGAATTTATTATAATTTTACTGTTGAGTTTTCTCTTCCAATTCCAAAGACAATTCTTCCCAAAGTTGCATCTTTTCCATTAAAAGGTCTTTCTTTGATTGATATGTTTTGTAGAAATTATCGTCTAAGGTTAGGGTTTGAATAGCATCAGGGCATGAAAGCTTGGTGTCAATATCATTGATTTCGGCTTCAAGGCTCTCAATCTCCTGCTCTGTTTTCTCAATCCTTGTTCTAATCTTTCTTAACTCCTTCTCCCATTCCTTAGACTTCTCATAATTAATCTTGTTTTGCGAAACAGTATTGGATTTATTTTGTTCTTGCTTAGCCTTTGATGTTTCCAAAGTCTTCAAGTCTTCTATTTTTCTATGCTCAAGATATTCAAAAATATCTCCTCTAAACTCTGTGATATGTTTATTGCGAAATTCGTAAATACTGCTTGTAAGTCCTTGAAGGAAATCTCTGTCATGTGATACAATAATCAAAGTTCCGTCATAACGAATTAAAGCATTCTTGAGAATATCCTTTGAATCCATATCCAAATGGTTGGTTGGTTCGTCCAAAACTAAAAGATTTACAGGCGAAAGTATTAGTTTGGCAAGAGCCAATCTTGCTTTTTCCCCTCCCGAAAGCACCTTTACCTTCTTGTCAATATCATCTTCTCCAAACAAAAAACTACCTAAGATATTCCTAATCTTTTGGCGAATATCCCCAACAGCAATTTCATCAATGGTTTCAAAAACTGTTTTCTCCCCATCTAAGAGTGCAGCCTGATTTTGTGCAAAATAACCTATTGAAACTTGATGCCCTTCCTTATACAGACCACTATAATCCGTAATCTCTCCAACAATTATCTTAGAAAGAGTGCTTTTCCCCTCTCCATTCTTTCCCACAAAAGCAATCTTAGCACCTTTTTCAATAATTATATTAACATCTCTCAATACTTCCTTATCCCCATATTTCTTTCCTAAATTTTTCATCTCCACAACAATCTTTCCAGAATGAGGAGCCTTAGGAAAACAAAAATGAATTGTAGAAGTATCAATCTCGTCAATGCTTTCAAGTTCCATCTTCTCAATTAACTTAATCCTTGACTGAACTTGCTTTGCCTTTGTGGCCTTATAGCGAAAACGCTCAATGAATTTCTCTATTTCGGCAATCTGTCTTTGTTGATTTGTAAGAGTTGCCTTCTGAGTTTGCCTTCTTTGATTTAGCAAATCAACATAATCGGAATAAGAAACCTTATAATCATAAATCTTTCCTGCAGTTATCTCAATAGTTCTTTTGGTTATATTATCCAAAAACACCCTGTCGTGCGACACCAAAACAATAGCACCAAAATAATTTATTAAGAAATTCTCCAACCACCCAATAGACTCAATATCCAAATGATTAGTCGGCTCGTCCAAAAGAATAATATCAGGTTTCTTTAAAAGAATTTTAGCCAACTCAACCCTCATCTGCCAACCAGAACTAAATTCTGAAACCTTTCTGTTAAAATCATTGCGAGAAAAACCCAATCCCAACAAAACTTTCTCTGCTTCAGCATCCGAATTTGCAGCATCAATCAATACCAATCTCTCATTTGCCTCAAACTGAAGATTGAGAAGCCTCTCATATTCACTACTCTCATAATCCGTCCTCTCACTAATTAGTTTGTTTAGCTTATCAATCTTCTTTTCCAGCTCCTTTGCCTCCTCAAAAGCAGTAAGAGTCTCCTCCATAATACTCATAGAAGAAGAAGGAAACATTTCTTGAGGCAGATAACCAATAGTTTGCGACTCAGGAATAATTATAGTTCCACTCTGAGGCTCTTGTATTTTTGACAAAATCTTCAATAGCGTACTCTTTCCAGCCCCATTCTTTCCCACAAGACCTATCCTGTCCTTGTCCGCAACAACAAAAGACACATTATCAAAAAGAGTAATCCCCGAAAAAGCAATAGAAAGATTATTAACCGTAATCATTAAAAAATATAGTTTATGTGAGCAGTAAAATAATTTGCAAATATAGGAAGATTTGATTTCTTATTCTCTGCTTTTCTTTTTTCTTGCTTCCCATAAGATTTCTATGGGGTGAAGGACTTCTTTTTGGGTTGAGTGTTTGATATGTTCTCTACAACTTGTACCTGGTGCGGAAATAATAGTTTCTTTATTTGCTGCTAAAATCTTCGGAAATAAAATTTGATTACCTATTTTTATTGACATATCATAATGTTTCTCTTCATATCCATAGCTTCCTGCCATTCCACAACAACCACTTTCTATGACTTCTACATTAAAATTCTTAGGCAAGGAAAGAACTTTTTTCATATTCTCCGCTCCTATCAATGCTTTTTGCTGACAATGTCCGTGAAGGAGTATGTTTTGGACTTCTGATGTAAAGTCTTCCGAAACTATATTGCCATTATCTATCTCCATAGCCAAAAATTCATCAAAAAGGAATGTGTTTCTTATCACTTGATTAGTCTCCTCTGATTTTAACTTAGGGTTTATAAGGCTTGGATATTCGTCTCTAAAACTCAAAATTGTTGAGGGTTCAATCCCTATTAAAGGAGTTTGGTCATTTATTATTCCTCTTAGGGCTTTAAGGTTTTTATTTGCTAAGCGTTTTGCTCTCTTTACCATTCCTTTTGAAATGGATATGCGTCCGCTTTCCTCAATAGGTGCAATTTCTATCTCATAACCCAAAGACCTTAGTAGCTTTATTGCTGCAAAACCAATATGTGAGTCTTGGTAGTTTGTGAATTCATCTGCAAAGAAATAAACTTTTTTCTTTGTTTTAGGAGAATGGAAAACGGAAAGCTTATCTTCGGTTTTAATTAATTGCTTTAATGTTTTTGCATTAAGGGTTGGTAAGGAACGTTTTTGAGAAAAGTGTAGGGTTTTCTTTATTATGGAAGAAGTCCAGTCATTAATTATAATCCAATTGTAAATTTTTGGAGACATTGAGCCTATTCTTTGAAAGAATGTCAGGTAATTCATCAAGATAATCCTTAATGGCAGACCATTAATATCGTAGTAGTGTTGTAGAAATTCTGATTTTAGCTTTGCTATATCCACATTTGAAGGACATTCATTCTTACAGCCCTTGCAGGAAAGACAATTATCCAGTATCCAATACAGCTCTTCGTTGTCAAAAGGATTATTATTCTTTGGGTTGGTGTAGTATTCTCTTAATGCGTTTGCCCTTGCTCTTGGGGTGTAGCGTTCATCGTTAGTAGCACGATAGGAAGGACACATAGTATTTAAAAATTCTATTCCTTTTCTGCAATCTGCACTTCCATTGCATTGCTCCACTGCAGAAAGAAGTCCTTTTTGGGAAGAAAAGTCGTAATAGGTTGGGATATTATTCATATCTATTCTTTTCTTTCCTTTATTTTCAATAATACTATTTAAATACTCTTGGGTATTTGGGG
>CAYFWD010000031.1:0-16098 GCA_964346795.1 uncultured Bacteroidaceae bacterium | reverse complement strand
CGGAATATCTTAAAGAAGTATCCATTGGAGGGGTATCTATAATCTTTCCTTTATTAAACACATTGTCTTTATCCCAAACCTGCTTCATTTCTTTCATTAAAGAATATATCTCATCTCCAAACATAAGAGGGATAAATTCTCCTCTTAAGCGACCATCTCCATGTTCTCCACTAAGACTACCTCTATATTTTTTAACTAAATTAGCAACATCAACACTCACATTCCTAAAAAGACGAACATCATCTTTGTTTTTAAGGTCTAAAACAGGACGCAAATGAAGTTCACCTGTTGCAATATGAGCATGATAAACGCAAGATAGATTATATTTTTGCAGTATTTGCTTAAACTCTTTAATATATTCACTAAGCTTTGAAGGAGAAACAGAAGTATCTTCAATAACCGAAACAGGTTTTGCACTACCAGGGATATTTGTTAATAGTCCAAGTCCAGCCTTACGTAAAGCCCAAACCTTTGACATATCTTTTCCCTTAACAACAGAAAAAGCATAACCTTTATAATCTTTCTTTAAGGCTTCTATTATCCTAATTGTTTTTTCTTCCAGCTCTTTTGGAGTTTCTTCGGCAAGTTCAATAATAAGTATTGCCTCTGGATTTCCCTCAACAAAAAACATATTCTTTCTTTGCTCAATATTCCTGCTTGCAGAAGTTAAAATATTATTATCCATTAGCTCAATAGCAGCAGGATTATGTTTTAGAGCAATAAGATTTCCATCAAAACTATCCTCCAAAGTAGAGAAATGAGCACATATTAAGGCTTTGTTTTGTGGTGGAAGAGGCATAAGGTTAAGTTTGAACTCCACAGCAAAGCCCAAAGTCCCTTCCGAACCTGCAAAAAGTTTTGAAAGATTGAAATCCTCATCTTCATTCTCAGAAAAAACATTATTAAGAAATATCTCGTCCAAAGCATACCCATTATTTCTTCTCTTTATTTCCTTTTCAGGAAATGCCTCCACAATCTTTTTCTGAATTTCCTTGCTTGAATATTTTTCTTTAAGATATTTGTATATTTCTCCTTCAAGACTTGGAATAAGGGTTTTCTCTTCAAACTCTTCCTTGCTTAGCTTTTTTAATACTATCTCTTCCTTATTAGCAAGAATAACCTTTGCTTCCAAAAGATGATTACGAGTAGAACCATAAACCAAAGAATGAGAACCACAGCTATTATTTCCCACCATTCCACCTATTGTGCAGCGATTGGAAGTAGAAGTTTCAGGAGCAAAGAAAAGATTATAAGGTTTTAATATATTATTCAATTCATCCAAAACAACACCTGGCTCAACCCTAACCCATTTTTCTTCTACATTTAGCTCCACAATTTGTTTCATATACCTTGAAACATCAACCACAAGACCACTACCAACAACCTGTCCAGCAAGAGAAGTCCCTGCACCTCTTGGGATAAGACTTATTTTATTCCTCCTTGCAAAGTCAACCAGCACCTTAATATCTTCTTTATTCTTTGGCAAAGCAACACCAAAAGGAATTTCCCTATATGCAGAAGCATCAGTAGCATAAATAATCTTAGAAAGTTCATCAAAGAGCAAATCTCCCTTAAAAGATTTCTTCAATCCTTTTCTTTCCCTGTTTATATTAATCTTCATTTTTTTATTTTAATTAATCATTCCTTTCCCAAGCCCAAATACTGCAATTAGTCTTTAGATTTATTATTGATTGGGTTTGCGAGAAGTCGGGGAAGAATATCATTCCTGTAAATTTTTCCAAGTCTTCCACGCTCATACTATAATAGAATATATTTTCTTTTAACTTTTCGTTTTCCATAACAAATCCTATTGCCTTATAGCTTGGATAGGAAATATCAATAATTACTTTATAAAATCTATATGGAACAGACACTTTGTTTTTTGTTCCTATCGTGGTTATTATTGAATCAAACAAAGCTCCTGCAATAATAATTATGCTGTCATTCTCAACAGCCCATTCTCTTACCTTATTTTCCAAGTCCTTCCATTTCCCCGCATTAAAAGAATGGATTTGAGGAGCCATATTACTCATGAAGAAGGTTTGGTTTTGTGCTTCTTGTGAAAAGCTCATATCTGCACTTGGACAGATATGCCCTTTGTCGTAGCCAGATTTTTTGTAATCACTGCTTGTTGCCGAGCCGGTAGAAACTTTTTTATCGCTCTTAAATTTATTCTTCCTTACAGCATTATTCTCTAATACCATTTCTTTTGTAAGCAAATATGCCACCCAACCTGCTATCTCATGCTCTTCGGAATAACCCAGCTTAAAGTATTTATGATTTACCACTTCCAACTCATGTTCCTTTTCAGAATTATAAGAAGGTATTGCATTATCAACAGTAAGGATTTCCTTGATTGGTTGCGAAAAAGCAATACAAGGCAATAGTCCCAAAGCAATTATATAAATAGAAAGCTGGAATGTTTTTTTCATAATATTATTTTGAGGTTTTGAAATATTTTATCTCTCAATCCAGCGTCCGTCTTCTTTTATCATTTCTATTAGCTTGTCAATAGCTTCTGCTTGGCAAACGTTTTGAAAAGCCAAGAGCTTACCTCTATAGAGATTTACTTTATTATTGCCCGAGCCAACATAACCATAATCTGCATCTGCCATTTCTCCTGGACCATTAACTATGCAACCCATAACTCCAATCTTTACTCCCACCAAATGCTCGCATCTTTCTTTTACCTTTCTTAAAACAGATTCCAAATCATAGCTTGTTCTTCCGCAGGTTGGACAAGAAACAAATTCTGCCTTATATATTCTATCGCCAGAGGCTTGAAGAATATCCTTTGCAACAGGTATTTCTGCCTCAGGCTTATCAGTTAGTGAAACTCTTATTGTGTCTCCTATTCCCAAAGACAACAAAGTGCCAATCCCAACAGCCGATTTAATCTTACCATCTTCTCCACTGCCAGCCTCCGTTACTCCAAGATGAATAGGGTAGAGCAAACCTTCTTTGTCCAACATCTCTTTCATTAGTCTTACAGCCGAAACCATAATCTTAACATTTGATGCCTTTTGAGAAAGAACCAAAAGATTAAAATCCATAGAATGAATTATCCGAGCAAACTCCAATGCCGAAATAGCCATAGCAAAAGGAGTATTGCCATATTTGGAAACCACCCTTTGAGAAAGAGAACCATGATTTGTACCAACCCTTATGGCTGTATTATGCTTTTTACAAATCTCCACTAAGGGAAATAGCCTTTCTTTTATCTTTTCCAATTCCTCATTATATTCCTTTTCAGTTAAAGATATGTTGCTTTTGTTTCTTTCAAAATAGTTACCAGGGTTTATCCTAACCTTATGAACAATTTGGGCTGCAACCTCAGCAGCCTTTGGGTTGAAATGAATATCAGCAATAAGAGGCACGAAACAATTTCTCTTTTCTAGTTCGTTTCTTATCTCATAAAGGTTTTGAGCAGCTTTAACATCTTGAGCAGTAATTCTCACCAACTCACAACCAGCATCAACCAGCCTTAAGGTTTGATTTACCGTATCCATTGTGTTCATAGTGTCGGTATTGGTCATTGATTGAATCCTAATAGGGTTATTACCTCCGATACCAATATTACCTACTTTAACCTCCCAAGACTTTCTTTTCTCATATAAAAATGACGAATAATCTTCTTCTTTAATCATAAACAAACAATTTTATGCAAAAATACAATAAGAAAACTATACTATTTGTTTTTTGAAGAATAAATTTACATAAGCAAACTAAAATATAAAAAATTAGAATTTGATTCTACGATTCTATCTCTTGATTCTAATTTTTTATCTCTTGATTCTATTTCCGTAGAATTTGATTCTAATTTTCTGTAATTTGATTGTAGAAAAATTAAGCTTAACTTATTTCAATTTAAGTTTAACCTTTTTGAAAAAATACTAAGCTTAAATAAAAAAAGTCCCTATATAATTTTATTTATAAAGGGACTTTCTTGTTAATAGATAGTATAAACTTCTTAGATTATTTCTAAAACTTCTTGCTTTATTTTATCTAATTGTTCTTTTGAAGGGATAAAGTTTACATTAGCTCTATATTTAACTTCTATATTGCTTTCTTCCATATATCTGTCAAGAGCTTTCATATTGGCTTGAGCCCAGCCATAACTGCCAAAGAGCATTCCTTTTCTTCCTTTTGGTGCTAAGCCTTGAAGGTAGGTTAGAAATGCTGCAACTGTTGGAAGTATGCCTTTATTAAGTGTTGGTGAGCCTACACAAATATATTCTGCTTCTATGATTTGAGTCATTATGTCTGAAATATGAGTGTCTTTTAGGTCGTAAATATAGTAATTGTATTTTTTATCTTCAAAGGCTTCTTTGATGGCTTGAGCAACCATATTGGTAGAGTTCCACATAGTGTCATAAACTATTACAGCCTTTTTGTCTGTTTTGTTTGATGCCCATTTTTCATAGTTTTGAAGAATTAAAGGTATGTTTTTTCTCCAGATAATTCCATGGCTTGGACAAATTATATCAAGGTCCAAACTTCTAACTATTTCCATTACTCCTACAACTTGTGAGGAATAAGGTAGAACTATATTGGCATAGTATTTTTTTGCTTCTTCCAATATTGTTTCAACGGGATATTCATCGTCAAAACGTTCGCTTGAAGCTATGTGTTGACCAAAAGCATCGTTGGAAAACAGAATTTTCTCCTCAGGACAATAGGTTACCATATTATCTGGCCAGTGTACCATTGGAGTCATAACGAAATGAAGGTTTCTCTTACCTATATTTAGAGTGTCTCCTGACTTTACGATTTGAAACTTCCAGTCTTTCTTGTAATGTAGTCTATGTTCTTTTTCTCCTGCTGCTGATGTTATTACTGTTGCATTAGGTAGCATTTCCATAACCTCAGGCATTGCTCCTGAATGGTCCATCTCTACGTGATTGGAAACGACATAATCTATTTTCTTAGGGTCAATTATATCGGCTATTCTTTCTATTAATTCCTTTGTTAAGTATCCTTTTACGGTATCTATTAATGTGATTTTCTCATCTACTATCAAATATGCGTTGTAGCTAGAGCCTCTTTGAGTTAGATATCCGTGAAAATTTCTAAGTTTCCAGTCAATTGCACCTACCCAGTAGATGTCTTTTTTTACTTCTATTGCTTTCATTTTTATTTTGTTTTTATCTGTTATTTAATATTTGTTTTATTGCATCACCGTATTCTTGGGCTAATTTTTTATTTCCTGATTCTTTATAGTGTTCTTCCAAAATGGAATAAAGTTTAATATAAGCATTTCTTTGGTCAAGTCCAGAGGCTTGATAGATTGCTAACAGTTGTTGCATTGTTTGTTCATCAAAGCGGTCTATTGTTATTAAGCCTTTCAAATAGTTTTCTGCTCCATAAAGGTCTTGTTGTTTAAGTTTTATATTGGCAGCCAAAGTATAGGTTGGGGAGTATTTGAAATTATCTTTAATAACCTTGTCGCAAAGCAAGAGGGCTTCTTGTTCTTTGTTTTGCATAAAAAGAGCATAGGCTTTAAAATAATTAGCGTTTTCGGAGTTTGGATTTAGTTTAAGCATTTTATCAGTAAAGAAAATAACGCTATCAGGTAAATTCTTTCTTAAATATATTTCACTGATATTAATTAGAGCAGTTTCGTTTTGATAGTCTTTTTCAATGGCTTTCAAGTATAAAGGTATAGCTTCGTCCAATTGTCCTTTGTTTTTTAATTCATAAGCTTTAACATCAGATTTATCCTTGCGTTTTAGAACAACACAAATAGGTTTTCCATCAACCTCAACCCTATAAACAGTATTATTTGGAGGGAAAACACCACTTCTTAACTGTTCAGGAGCAATTCCTGTATTGCAAACAATTGCATAATCCCAATCAACATCTCCTTTTTCATTATAGCGGATAAAAGCTGTTTTGAATTTCGCAGTATCGTGTCGAAAATAATAATCAATAGGCTTAGGATGCCAGCAAGCAACGATAATTTTATCTCCTATTGTTAGTTCGTCTTTTTTTGCATTTGCAATAACCCATTCTGAAGCTTCTCTAAGAGAGTGGAAATAATAATCCAACTCATAATTGCCATAAGCTTTATCCATTCCTCCAGAAAGTTCGTTAAAATAAACATATTCATGAGGATGATTTTTTATAATGTGAATAATTGGATTAATTGAAAGAAGTCCAAAAGCTGAAATAACAATTATTTTCCAGTATTTTTTATTGTATGCATTAACCAAGGCATCAATTCCCAAGGCCGAAAAAGCAACAAGTGGAGGATAGGTAAAGAGAGCATGACGCCAACCTCCATAAACATTTGACTTGTTAATAATAATCCAAAATATAGGGAAAATAAAAGTAAAGAGAAGTACAAAATAGTAGAACCACTGCTTTTTATTCTTAAACATCAAAACCAATCCTGCTACCGCACCAAGAATTACAACCAATGGAATTGTCATTAAAATAAACTTAGGAGTATAGTACCAAGGTAAAACATCTGACCACTGAGCCTGCCCTTCAAAAATTTGACGAAGGGAAGCACTGAAATTAGTCATTCCTTTAAGGGTTGAAATAGGATTATCAATAGGGGAAACTAAAGCATATGGCCAAAACAATACTGAAAGGAAGTATCCAACAAAAACAATTCCCAAACTCCAAAGAAATACTTTTCCGAATTCTTTTTTTAGAGATTTATATTTCCATATATAGTAAATCAAAGCAAATATTGCAAAATATCCAATTACTATTAATCCTCCAACTCTCACATCTATTGCAAATGCAATTGAAATGGCAAGCATTATCATTGTAGAGAGTTTTCTTTTAGGCAGTTCATCAAGAAATTTAACTATATAATAAATGGACATCATTGAAGCAGCTGCAAAAGGAATATCTTTGAGGTTATTAAACGAGTGTCCTATAAAACGTGGTGAGACCATCATAAGAATTATTGTAAAAACTCCTGCCCTCCAGCCTGCAACTCTTTTTACAAATAATCCAACAAACAAAATCGCTATCCAGCCAACAATTGAGTTTAGAGCATGACGTAAAGCCATATAGTCATCAATATTAAATAATACTGTTATTCCATGAGCAATATTGTCTATTAATTGTCCATAAAGAGGAAGGTTGTAAGTTTCAGTTACTACTGTTGCAGTAGAGTCTTTTCCTCCTGTTGCATAAAAATTAAATACATGCTTTGCGTGCTCTGTATGAAAGAACTCATCTCCCGATATACCTGCTTGCTGACTTCCTATAATCATTATCAGCAATGATAAAGCAGCTAAAACATAGAAAATATACTTCCAAATATTCTTTTTACTTTTAATATTATTTTCTTCCATAATTACATTATTTTTTCACCATTATATGTTCTTGCAAAATATGTTGGTCGGTTTTTTGTTTCAATAAAAATTCTTGCAATGTATTCTCCCAAAATCCCAAGAGAAAGTAATTGTATGCCTCCTAAGAAAAGAATAGTAACTAATAAAGAAGGATACCCTTTAACATCATTTCCGTAAAATATGGTATCATAAAGCATATAAATAGCGTAAATAAAAGAAAACAATGAAATAATTCCTCCTATGAATGTAGATATTCTTAAAGGTTTTGTTGTAAAAGATGTAATGCCTTCTATTGCTAATGAAAATAATTTAAAATAGTTCCATTTAGTTTCTCCTGCTGCCCTAGGGTCCCTGTCAAATAGAATTTCTTTTTTATTATAACCTATCCAGCTAAACATTCCTTTGGTATATCTATTTGCCTCTCTTATTTGCTTTAATGCTTCAATACATGTTTTGTCTAAAAGACGAAAATCTCCTGTATTTAACTGTATTGGTATATCAGTACTTTTTTGTAATATTTTATAGAACCATTGGGAGGTTTTTTTCTTTAGAAAGGTTTCACCTTTTCTTGATTTACGTTTAGCATAAACATCATCATACCCCTTTTCCCATTCTTCTAACATTTGTGGAATTAATTCAGGAGGGTCTTGAAGGTCTGCATCCAAAATAATTACAGCATCTCCTTTAACATAATCAAAGCCTGCAAGCATTGCAACCTCTTTACCATAGTTGCGAGACAGGTCTAAAACATTAATTCTATTGTCTTGGTTTCGGAGGCTATATAATACTGCTAATGTATTATCTTTGCTGCCATCATTAATGAATAATACTTCCCATTCATATTGATTAATATTATCAATAATTGATTTTACTCTTTTAAATAAAAGAGGAAGTACTTTCTCTTCATTATATGCAGGAATAAGTAAACTAACCTTCTTCATTATTTATTAATTCTGATAATTTCAATCTACAAATGTACAAATAATATTCAAAATGTGTACTTTTGCACTAAAGTAATTTATTTAATTATAAAAAAGTCAGCTCTATGAATCTCAAAACTAAGGTTATTCTTGATAAGCTTATCATATTCTCAATAATTATTATTTGCTTTTCAATTTTTCTTCCTCCATTTTTTAAATCAATTTCAATAACTCTCTTGATTTTTTCTATTTTGGGAGCTTTTTTTACAAAAACATATACCCCTAAACTAAATTTTAATAAAGATTTTCTTTTACTTTTCTTTTTCTTTTTTCTTCACATAATTGGAATTTTCTATAGCTCAAACAAAGATTTTGCATTTTTTGATATTCAGGTAAAAATGCCAATACTTATTCTCCCTATTATTTTCCTTTTTATACCTAAAAATTTTCTTAGTAAAGATAAGTTATGGACATATTCCTTAGCAATAATTATAGGATTAGTTTTAACAATTTTTTATTGTTTCATTTTAGGGATAATTCGAGCAATAAATAATTCTACCCCTCTTATTTCTGAAATTATTTATACAAAACTTAGTGCTGGTTTTCACCCTTCCTATCTTTCTTTGTTTGCAGTTGTAGTGCTTATTTTGACCTATAAGATTCCTTTAAATAAATTTATTAATGCGACAAAAAGTAATCTAATTAAAATTGCTATTATTGCATTGATTAGTGTCTTTTTAGTTATGTTAAATTCAAGAGCAGGATTATTAATATTAATTATTGCTTATTTATGGATTCTTTTTGATATGTTTTTTATTAAAAAATCAAGGCTTTATGCAATAATTACTTTTATTATTATTCTTGTTTCTGCTCTTTTTATAATTAATTCAGAGTTTTTAAGCATGAGATATAGTAATGCAATTGAAGATTTCTCTAAAAACGATAATATTAAACATGAAACAAGTAGCGTTTCTCAACGTGCCTTTATATATTCGAATGCATGGAATTTAGTATCAGACAATTTGGTTTTTGGTGTAGGAACAGGAGACGTAAAATCAACACTTGAGGAATTATATAAAAAAGAGAATATTCATTTTCATTCATATCTCAATGCACATAATCAGTATCTTCAGACTACAATTGCTTTGGGTTTATTAGGACTTTTGAGCTTAGTTTTGGTTTTTCTATTTCCAATGATTAAAATGCTAAAGAAAAAAGAATACTTCTTACTAATAACATTTATTCTAATTGGTTTTAGTTTTCTTTTTGAGTCTATGTTAGAGAGAAATATGGGAGTGTATTTCTTTTCTCTGATTTATGTACTCTCAAATTCTTATTTGGATATAGATAAATCATAATAGAGTTTAAAAATCATACATCAAATTACAGCCTCTTATTGTTGTATTATCTATTCTTCCCAAGAGTTCAAAGCTATTGTCTTGGTATATTTTGCCTAAGTCTTGAGTTTCTATAAATGAACAAGAGTAAATATTAGCAAGGTCAATAATATTTATTCCTCCTGTTTTATTTTCTTCAATATAGGTTAATGGGTCATAAGTGTCTCTTATCAAAACTTTCATTTGTTTTGGACAAAAGAATCTTCCATTCCCTTTGGAATAGGCTTGAGAAAAGAGTTCGCACATGCCATATTCTGATGCTATTTCATTTACTCCAAAACCATTAGATAATATTTTATGCAATTCTTCTCTAATTATTTCTTTTCTTCTTCCTTTCATCCCTCCCGTTTCAAAAACTATGGTATTGTTTAGATTTAGTTTTTCAATTTCTATTAAGTCTAATAGTGCATAGGTTACGCCAAACAAAATAGTTTTAATGTTTTTTCTTTCGCATTCTTTTAGTGTACGGATTACCTCTTGCAATGAGTTATTATAAAACTTGCTTTCTTTGTGTTTGCTTCTCTTTATAAAATTATCAATCATATAAATAAGAGAAGAATTGCCTTGCTCAATATAGTTTGGAAGAAGAGCAATAAAACAATATTCCTCTATTTCGTAGAAAAATTCTTCAAAGCAATGAATAAAGCTTCTTTCATAGAGTTTTAGGTCGTATATATAATGTTTACTTGTTTCATTGTTTGTAGTTCCACTGCTTTTGAAGAAATGAACTGGCTCTTGAGTAAAGCTAACTACTTTATGTGTTTTGAAAAAAGAGATAGGAAGAAATGGAATTGATTCTATGTTTTTTACGTTTTCAGGATTCTTATTCATTAATTTGCACCAATTGCCATAAACCTTATTGTTTTCATACTGGAATTTGAAAATCTCAAGTGCTAATGCGTCAAATTCGTTTGAGTTTTTGATATTAAAAATCCTATTTATTAATTCTTCCATTCCTAAGTATTATTTATTAATGTTTTTGTTGTAAATTTGCAACCGATATTGCAAAGATATGAAAAATACACTTTCCTCACGGCGTTTTATTATAATGGGAATATTTATTACCGTGGGGATAATATATATTATAAGACTTTTATTCCTTCAGGTTTTTGATGATTCCTATGCTCAATTGGCAAATAGGAATGCTCTTCGTTTTGTTACTCAGTATCCAGCAAGAGGGTTGATTTATGATAGAAAAGGAGAGCTTTTGGTTTATAATGAATTGGTTTATGACCTTATGGTTATTCCTCGTCAGGTTAAAAATTTAGACACTGCTTTATTTTGTAAATTAGTTGGAATTGATAAGGAGCAATTCTTGTCAAGAATGAAAAAAGCAGTTACTTATTCCTCCTACGCTCCTTCCTCCTTTGAAAAGCAGATTTCTAAAGAAGATTTTGGACCAATTCAGGAAAAGCTCTATATGTTCCCTGGCTTCTATGCTCAAAGTCGTACCTTGCGTTATTATCCTCACGCTGTTGCCTCCCATGTTTTGGGATATGTTGGAGAGGTTAATGAAAATATGATAAAGAAAAATCCATACTACAAAAAGGGAGACTATATTGGAATGAGTGGTATGGAGAAATATTATGAAGAGATTTTAAGAGGAGAAAAAGGAAGCAAGATTACTTTGGTTGATGTTCATAATAGAGAGAAAGGAAGTTTTCAGAATGGTAAATATGATACAGCTTCAGTTGCTGGGCATAATCTTTACTCGTCAATAGATTTACAACTACAAATTTATGCTGAAAAGATTATGGCTAACAAAAGAGGCTCAATTGTTGCTATTGAACCATCAACAGGAGAAATTCTATGTTTTGTTTCAGCTCCTTTTTATGACCCTAATATGTTAGTTGGAAGGGTTAGAGGAAATAATTATATGAAACTTCTTAATGATATTTCCAAGCCTTTATTCAATAGAGCATTGATGGCAGAATATCCTCCAGGTTCAATTTTTAAAGTAGCTCAAGCTATGATTGCTTTGGATATGGGAGTTATTTATCCTGATACAGGTTTTCCATGTGATAGGTCTTTGGTTGGTTGCCATAATCACCCTATGGCTTCAAATGTTAGAGATGCTATAAAGATGTCTTGTAATCCTTATTTCTATAGGGTGTATCAACGTATTATACAACAAAAAGACCCAACAACTCAAAAAGTTGATAGTAAATATGGATTATCTATTTGGGATGAAGCAATGTATAAATTGGGTTTTGGAAAGAAATTAGGTATTGATTTGCCTGACTCAAAAGCTGGATTTATTCCTGATACTAGTTATTATAATAGATATTATAAAGGAGGAGGTTGGAACTTCTATACAATTTATTCTAACTCTATTGGACAGGGAGAGGTTGGAGTTATTCCTTTGCAGATGGCTAATTTTGCTGCAATTGTTGCAAATAGGGGCTGGTATATTACTCCTCACTTAGTTAAGTATTATGGAGATGAAAATTCTAAAAAAAGAAATACTAAATACGTTCAGAAACATTATTCAATGATTTCTAAGGAATATTGGGATATTGCAGTTGAGGGTATGTGGGGAGTTGTTCATGAGGGAGGAGGAACAGCAAGAAGAGCAAGGATAGATGATATTGCTGTTTGTGGCAAGACAGGTACAGCACAGAATATTGGTGCAGACCATTCTGTTTTTATATGTTTTGCTCCAAAGGATAATCCAAAGATAGCAATATCTGTTTATGTTGAAAATGCAAAAGGAGGAGGAGGAACATGGGCCGCCCCAATTGCAAGTTTGCTTTGTGAAAAATATATTAGGGGAGAAGTTCTACGAAAAGACATGGAAGAAACCTATATTAATGCAGCACCTTGTCAAGCTCTTCCTTTAAGAAGATATATTCAAAAGTCAGAATCTGATTAACGAAGGTTGTTTAGAAAATGGAAAGAAAAGAAAGAGGAATATTAGAAAATATTGATTGGCCAACCATATTAACTTATTTGGTATTAGTTTTTATTGGTTGGATAAGTATTTATTCTGCTGTTTATGATGAGGCTCATAAAAGTATTTTTGATTTAGATACTCGTTATGGCAAACAACTTGTTTGGATAGGAATTTCTTTTCTGATAGCTCTTTTTGTATTAGTTATTGACCCTAAATTTTTCTCTCAAACAGCTTATCTATGGTATGGGGTATTTTTGGTTATGCTTTTGGCTGTTTTAGCAGTTGGTTCTGAAACAAAAGGAGCAAAAAGCTGGTTTGGAGTTGGAGATTTTGGAATACAGCCTTCCGAATTTGCAAAAGTTACAACAGCATTAGCGTTAGCTAAAATTCTTTCGGGTATTGATGTTGATATGAAGAATTTTAAAACAAAGATAGCAGCAATAACAATTGTAGCTATTCCAATGCTATTAGTTCTTTTACAGAATGACACAGGTTCGGCATTGGTTTTCTTGATTTTTGTTTTTGTTCTTTTTAGAGAAGGCCTTTCCCTTTATGTATTGATTTTTGGAGCAGTAACTGCTATATTGTTTGTCCTTTCGCTTATAGTTAATCCTTATGTGTTAATAAGCTCATTATTTGTTATTACTTTAATTATTTGGAGACTTAATAAAAGAAGGAAACTTTCAATTTGGTTATGTCTTGGTTTGTTTCTGGTTGCTTCTGGAGTAGTGTTGTCGGTTGAATATGTTTATGATAACGCCTTAGAATCTCACCAAAAAGACAGGATAGAGGTTCTTCTAGGACAAAAATCAGACCCCAAAGGAGTAGAATATAATGTTAATCAATCAAAGATAGCAATAGGCTCGGGAGGTTTATTTGGCAAGGGCTTCCTTAAAGGAACACAAACAAAGTATAATTTTGTACCAGAGCAGGATACTGATTTTATTTTCTGCACAATTGGAGAAGAATGGGGCTTTGTTGGCTCTGTTTTTGTTATTGTACTATTTATTTCTCTAATGCTACGACTTATAAGAATGGCAGAAAGACAACGCTCAAAGTTTTCAAGAATATATGGTTATTGTGTTGCATCTATCTTGTTTGCACATTTTACAATAAATATAGGAATGACAATAGGACTTTTACCTGTTATAGGAATACCTTTACCTTTTATTAGTTATGGTGGCTCTTCTTTAATGGCATTCACTCTATTGCTTTTTATATTTATTCGTCAAGATGCCTCAAGAATGGATTTGGTTTAATAGAACAAAAGTATATACCAAAAAAATCCTTACTTCGTAATTAGAAGAGCTTAAAAACATCAAGTCTAAAAGTTAATACACCATATTTCTTGAAGTATTAGAGCCTTCTTAATAAAAAATAGAAGATAGATAAGTAAATAAAAGATATTTTGGATTTTTTTAATTTAATAAGTCCGATTTTTATACAAAAATAACCTTACCTTATTTCAAAATAACCTTATCTTATTTCAAAATAACCTTATCTTATTTCAAAATAACCTTATCTTATTTCAAAATAACTTTATCTTATTTTGAAAATTCCTTATCTGTTTTCTGAAAATTGTTTATTGGATTATATCTTTTATGATTTTTCAAAAAGATAGGTTTTGTGTGTAAGAAAGCAGAGGGGATTTTTTACTGAAAAATAGGAAATTCTTCCTGTGGAATAAGGTTTGATGAGGTGGGGTCTTTTTTGAAACAATAATGCTCATTACCATTGGTGATAAGTAGATAGGGTGCATTTAGGGTCTGATTGTAGCGAACGGCTTGATTAAGAACTTCAGGAGTAAGATTGGTTGCGGCATTTTTGCATTCAATTATCATCCATGGCAAAAAATCACGAGTGTAAACCAAAATATCAAATCTCTTGATAAGTTTACCAACTTTAATTGAGGCTTCAACAGAAATTAGTGATTGTGGGATATTTTTTTCATCTATAAGAATAGAAAGAATATGTTGCCTAACCTTTTCTTCTGGAGTTAAGGCAACATATCTTTTCCTTATTCTATCAAAAATCTCCTCCTTCATTTATTAACTAATCTTCTCCCATTATTGCATCAGTATCTCCATTCATATCAGAGGCTTGACGTTTTCTTTGTTTTTGCATTTGTTCTTTGTTTGCTACTCCAAAACGATAGCTAAATGATAAGACTATGTATTGAGATGTTCTATGACGAACGGAATATTCTTCGTAGTTTCCTTCTTGGAAAGTATATCTTGACCTTTCTCTTGTGTTGAATATGTCGGAGAAACGTAAGCTAAGGTTTCCTTTATTATTAAGAATATCCTTTTTAACAGATAAATCAAGCCAATACATAGGGTCAGAATATCCTTGAATGTTTTCTCTCTTTGGTTGATATTGACCTGAAACTTGAATAACCCAATTTTGAGGAAGAGTAAATGTTGTGTTTAATTTAGCATCCCAATTAAGAGTTTGAACAAGTTTTCCTCCAAATTCTCTACCGTCTTGATAAGTACCATAAAGATTTCCACTCAAGTTAGCTTTCCACCATTTAGTAATCTTTTTGTCAATGATAAGTTCAGCTCCATAATTAGAACTCTTAGCAAGGTTTAAAGAAGTTGATGCAATTCTTCCGTCAACATATTTTTCTCCAGCAATATCCCAAACCCATTCAAACCCATATTCCTTTGCATTAGCTTCATTCCATATGAAATTGAAATTGGTAATTGCATTATTTGTTCTTCTATAATATAATGAAGAAAAAATTGTTGTTGTTTCAAAAATTTTAGAATATCCCACTTCAAAAGCATCGGTATGTTCTGGCATAATGTCAGGATTTCGAAAACGAATATTAGAAGGATTATTAATATCTATGTAAGGAGATAATGACCAAGGGCTAGGTCTTCTAATTCTTCTTGAATAGGAAACTTGTCCTGATTGAGAATCGGTAAAGTTATAAGAAATATGAAGAGTAGGGAATACGCTAAAATAATTCTTTGTGTCTTCATCCTTAGGGAATACATCAGTATGTCCATTTTGAAACTTAGAACCTTCTCTAAAAACTTGTTCTAATCTAAGTCCAAGTTGAGCAGATAGTTTTTTATTGAAGCTATAACCTAAAGTTCCATAAACAGCATGAGTTGATTCTTTGTATTTGAAAATATAACTCATACTATCATCCTTAACCATATCTCTTGAAGAGAAATAATCGTAATTTGAATTATTATTAACATAGTTTAGGTTATATCCTGTTTCAAGTTTTAAGGCTTGAGAAAAAGGATGAACATAATTAAGAGTTACAAAAGCTCTATCGTTATTTGATTTTGAAGCATTATTCAAGTAGAAAGTTTCTTCTGAATCTTCATTAAAACTTCTTATTTGCGTATTGTTATTCGAAAACTTTCCAAAATTCCAATTTGCATCAAGGGTTAAGATTTGATCTTTCTTGTTAAATTTCTTTTCATAGTTTAGAGTTATGTTTTGAAAGAACATATTCCTTTTCCCAGTTTCTAATCCAAAATAATTATTTGGGTTTAAACTATCATTAGGGTTAGCATTATCCCATGCAAATAAATTTTCCTTACTTATTCCTTTTG
>CAYFWD010000030.1:0-20967 GCA_964346795.1 uncultured Bacteroidaceae bacterium | reverse complement strand
AGAAAAAGAATAGGATTTGATTATAGAAAATTAACCTTAACTTATTTCAAAATAAACTAAGTCTTTTTGAAAATAAACTTGACTTAAATAAAATTATACGGCGGATAAATAAAATTATCTAGGGCAAAAATTTATTTATCTAGGAGATAAATTTTATTTTGCGGTATTTTTTTCAGCTAAGGCAAATATCTTTTTTCAAAAAATCTAGCCTTATTCAAAATAAAACTCTTAACTTTGACACTTGAAATAAATTATATATGAATAAGTATCGGATTACAAATCCCGCACGACGAAAAAATAAACTTGACTTAAATAAAAAAAGTAGCAAGTAAAATCATACTTGCTACTTTTTTTATCATAAGAGTATTTTATTTATTATCTTATAAGATTTATTGAACCTGTTTTATCATAAATTCTTTTGTTTCCTAATCTTTTATAGCTTAATCTCCACACATAAGTATCTATAGGCACATTAACCCCCTTATTAGTTCCATTCCAGCCATATTTATTTTCTAAAGTTTGAGCATCTAATCCAGAGCAGTCCAAGAATTTTTCTTCAAATACATACACTCTTTCTCCCCAACGATTATAAATTTCTAACTTTACATCTTCTAATCTATTTGTACTTCTTAAGAAAAACTTATCATTTGTTCCATCTCCATCAGGAGAAAATGCGTTAGGTAACCATACAGAGAATAGTTCTATAGGGACAATAACAGAAGTAGTGTCTGTACATCCTACTTCATTAGCAGTAGTTAAGTAAATCTGTACATTTTCTCCACTAACATCATTAAATCTATGGCTAAAGCTTCTTGCTGTTGAAGTTGTTCCATCAGATATTGCCCACTCAGAAGTTACTCCCCATTGAGAAGCATCTCTAAGAGATAATACAGGATTATCTACATCTACATAAGCTGGAGAATAAGATATTTGTGCTATAGGGAAAGGCACCACTATAACTCTAATAGTTCTTTCAGCATAGCAACCACTAGCACCATACCCTCTCATAGTATATGTAGTCGTTTCCATAGGATGAGCAGTAACGGGAAATTCAGAACGTTCTGTTGTCAAAGTAGGGTCTGCAGGGTCTGCAGTCCAACTATAAGACACTGCATCCATACCTGTTAGAACTACCGGATCACCTGGACATACCTTATATTTATTAGCCACCACCTTAGGGTCTGTAATGCTAATATTCAAACTCTTTGAAGCCATACATCCTTGAGAAGTTCTTGCTATAAGATATACAGTAGTATTTTGAGTAGGAGTAAATATGAGTACTGGTTCAGTAGTTGTAGGAAGGTTAGGATTAAATTGAGGTGGATTACCAGGGTCAGTAAAAGACCATTGCATAGCCTCAGTATTACCAGTGGCATCCATAGCAGTAATATTTGACTGTTCCCCCAAACAAAGCATAGTATCCCCAATAAGAATAATTTCAGGGAACTCTTGTACCTCTACAATCACAGTATCTTTATAATTACAAGAAGGAGCAACAGCTTCAACAATTATTGGAGTTCTTTGATTAAAGCTAGCCGTATAAGACTCCCCTTGATGCAATTGAGTCACCCCATCAATACTATACCAAGAATAAACAACATTTTCAGTCATAGCCGGACTTTCTATAGGAATAGTTAAAGTACTACCTATACATATCATAGTATCAGTAAGTTTAAAAGAAGGTGTAGGAGGAATAACAACCTCGTATTGAATATCCTTTTCACAACCATTATAAGAAGCAGTCAGTGTTACAGTATAAGTACCAGGTTCATCATAAGTGTGGACAGGACTAATATTTTCATTTGTATTAGTATCCTCACTACTATAAATAGCGGAAGTACCATCTCCAAAATTCCAAGTATATTGTTTTATAACACCTGGCTCATCAACAGGGAAAGTTGTACCATTAGTAAAAGTAGCTTTTAGTTCACAATCGGTAATAAAAGTAAAATCAGTTACTGGTTTAATAACTTCTACCTTAGCCTTCATATAAGCCTCACAACCAGGGACAGAAGCAGAGCTACTAGGTGAAGTAACCTTTACGAAGAAGTTTCCGTGTTGATTTTGATTATAAATAGCATTAGTTATTATAAATCTATTATTTGCAGGTTGAGTAGCAGTAGCTTCGCTACTATATAATGGTGTACCTGTTGCTAAATTCCCTAATTGACTTTCGTTAGCGTTGTCAGGATTAGAATACCATTCATATTTAGCGAAGCCAGAAGGAGCCGTGATAACAGCAGCAGTATCACCAGAACCACAAGCATTAACAGTTAAAACAGAAGGTCCTACCCTGCCAACAAAATAGCCATAGGCATAGTGTCCACTCCATGCACAGGAAGCAAGCAGAACTTTAATTCTTACTCTTTCTCCTATATTATTTGTTAAATTCATTGATATTTGACGCCATGGTTGCCATATTCCTCCAGAATAGGTAAACCAACCTGTTGGAGGAGTAGAAGAATTTCCTTTAACTTCGAAAGTTGCACATGTTTGAACTAAACCTTCTTCTGCCTCAGTAATATCATTCAATTTAATAACTTCAATTTTGAAAAATGGATCTTGATACCCTCCATGACCAGGAGATTCAAGAATCATAGCAAAATTGAAAGTTAATAAACAATTTTGAGGAGTTACATCCAAATCATATGTTAGCATGTTTGCGTTTCTATTATTCTTAGCACAATTGATTTGTGTTGAACGAGAATAACCAGTTGGAATCTTTTTTAAAATATTTGTTCCCGATGAAACTCTAGTATCTGTTTCATTTACATTACTGTTTATAATAAAACATCTGTCTCCTTGCCAAAAACAGGTTGCAGGATCATTAAAACCTACCCATGTAGATAAAGCTGGAGGAGTAGAACTCCCTGAAGTATTATTCTGTGCTTGATAACCTCTCCATCCACTGTAGTTGCCAGGAGTGTAAGCATTAAAATCAAAATTGGTTCCATCTACTTGCGAGAAAACAATATTTGCATTAAGCACTATGGCTAATACTAATAAAACTGCTTTCAATTGAATAATAAATTTAGTTTTCATATCTATAAATTTTAAATTTGCTTCTTATTTATTGTCTTGTACTATTTAAACACCATAAGTGGTGTTTTTGTGTAATTATTTTTGAAATATTTTTTCTTTTTTAGTTTAGAAATATCATTGTAATACCTTCTCCTCCAAATTCCAAACGAGCGGAACTAAATGTCTTAACTTCTGAATTTGTTTTTAGATAATCACGAATAATTGTTTTTAATATTCCATCTCCCTTCCCATGCAAAACAGAAATTTCTCTCTCTCCAAGCAATCTTGCCTGGTCAATAAATTGGCTTAATTTCTCCAAAGCTCCTTCTGCTCTTTCTCCTCTAAGGTCTAACTGAGACTTAAAATCCCTTCTCTTCTTATCCAACTCATCAATAACAGATAGGTAAGCAGAGTTTTTTTGATATGAAGTCTTTGCATTTGACTTCAAAAACGATTTTTTATCAATCTTAATAACTCTGTCTTTTTCTATATTCATTTTTACGCTATTGCTCATTACTTCCAATCTATTGCGTTTGACTGAAACAACTTCTGCAAAAGTATTTTCATCTCCTATCTTAACAATATCTCCAACCGCTATTGGAGAAAAATCAATCTTTACTCCAATATCTTTATTTTGGGAAATTATACTTTTTTGATTTTTCTTCTTCTTTTCTTCCTTTTCTAACTCTACTATTTCACTATTTATAATATCCTGCTCCTGCTTAAACTCTTCTCTTAACTTCTTTGTCTTTTCTTTGTCGGCATTAGCATCTTTTATTTGTGAAATAGTATTTTCTATCTTACGAACGGCACTTTGAAGAGTTTCCTTTGCTTCCAATTTTGCTTGCTTGAGGATAGCTCTTTTGTTATTCTCCAAATCAGAACTTAACTTATTATACTTTGCAATAACCTCTCCAAGCAACTCATCGGCAACCCTAACCTCCTCTTCCTTCTTCTTTAAAGCCAATTTATCAACCTCCAATTGTTGTAGTTGATGTTCAAAATCAAAATACGACGAACCTATCTTATTAACAGCATTATCTATTATTTGTTTGGGAAGTCCAATGGTTTGAGCTATCTCAAAAGCAAAAGAAGAACCAGGTTTACCAATAGAAAGCTTATACAATGGTCTCATATTGGCAGAATCAAATAACATAGCACCATTTACTATTGAGTTATGCTTGTCTGCCAAAAGTTTTAAGTTAGAATAGTGGGTTGTAACCACTCCAAAGGCTTGCTTTTCGTTCAAATCCTCCAAAACAGATTCTGCAATAGCCCCTCCAATTGTAGGGTCTGTTCCTCCACCACACTCATCAATCAAAAATAAAGTTTTATTATCAGCTTTTTCACATAAATTCTTCATGCTAAGCAAATGAGAGGAATATGTACTTAAATCATTCTCTATTGACTGTTCATCTCCAATATCAATAAAAATAGTAGAAAATAAACCAGCCTCCGAACTCTCCCTCATAGGAACAAGCAATCCGCATTGAAGCATATATTGCAATAGCCCAACCGTCTTTAAGCAAACACTCTTTCCTCCTGCATTTGGTCCCGAAATAATAAGTATTCTATTCTTTGAATTAATCTCAATACGAAGAGGAACAATGCTTTTGGAGTTTCTTGCCAAAGCCTCCTCCAGAATAGGATGACGAGCTTCAAACCAATTAATCAAAGTCTTATTCTCCAAAATAGGTCTTCCAGCTCTAATTTGCAAAGCATACTTAGCCTTAGCCCTGATAAAATCTATTTGAGAAAGAAAATAATAAGCATTAATCAAATTATCAATTTCCAAACGCAAGACCTCCGTAAACTCCATTAATATCTTTAAAATCTCTCTCCTTTCCTCCAGCTCCAACTCCCTAATCTCATTGTTCAATTCCACAATTTCGGAAGGCTCAACATAAGAAGTCTGACCTGTTTGAGACTCATCGTGAACAAAACCCTTAATCTTTCTCTTGTTTGAAGAATGAATAGGAATAACCAAGCGACCATTACGAACAGAAACCTCAGCATCATCTTGAGTCCAACCTTCTTTTTTTACCAGAATTAAAATCTTTTTCATCTGCTTATCAACCTCCAAACTCTTTCTTCTAAGATTGGAACGAATAATTGCAAGATGTTCAGAAGCATCGTCAAAAAACTCTCCCTTATCATCAATAAGTTTATTGCATAATTGCAATATATTACTATCAACATAAACCCCCTCACATAAGTCTTTTAGAGAAGGATATTTATCCTCTTCCTGATTAGCAAAAAACAAAAGGCACTCATTAATAGTAATTAAAGAAGATTTCAAATCAAATAGAGAAGTCTGAGAAATAAAAGTACCAACAAGTCTAAGCCTTTCAAGCTCCTGACGCATATCAAAATAGTTATCGGAAGGGAAAACCTCATTCTTAATAAAAATAAGTCTAAACTCCTCTGTGAGATTAAGCAAAGACACAACCTTCTCATAAGAATTCAAGAACTTCATTCTATCCACAAAACCCCTTCCCCCCTCACTCAAACACAAAGCTTTAAGAGAGTTTCTGATTTGGTCAAACCCAATTTTATATTCCAGTTTACTATTTTCCATTTTCCAAAAAGAATACAAATTTACATTAATTTTCCATTCATATCCTATTAAAAGAAAAATAAACTAAAAACTTTCGTTGTAAAAAAGTACCGCAAAATAAAATTTATCTCCCCCAAAAATAAATTTTTGCCCTAGATAATTTTATTTATCCGCCGTATAATTTTATTTAAGTCAAGTTTATTTTCAAAAAGACTAAGCTTATTTTGAAATAAGTTAAGGTTATTTTTTCTTATAGTAAGACAAAAATTAAATTTTTATTTATGGAATATCCCATACGATTGAAATTCTTACTAAATTAGATTTTTGATTGTTTTCTTTTTGAAATTATGGTAAAACAAATCATCAATCCAGCAGCTAATAACGCCATTGATGCTCCAAAATAAAATGGAGCCTTTGAACTAATATTATCATAAAGTGCTCCTGCTATCAAACTTGCAGGCAAAAGTGTTATTCCTATAACTGCATGATAAAGTCCAAAGCCTGTTCCTTTTAGCTCTGGACTAACAAGGTCTGATACCATTGCTTTTTGGCTTGTATCTACTAATGCACTATATAAACCATAAAGAACAAACAAAAATAGGAATATTTTAATATTATTAAAACTTCCAAAACACAGATAAACAAAAGCATAAACCAAAAAACCTGCAATAATTAGTTTTTCCCTACCTATCCTATCTGAAAGTTTTCCTATTGGAATAGCAAGAAAAACACTAACTGTATTAAATATCATATATATAAAAGGAATATAGGCTTTATCTATACCTGTTTCATAGGTCTTAATAAGTAATAGTGCATCGGTTGAGTTTCCTAAGGCAAATACAATTATTATTATTAAAAAGAAATAATACTTCTTTTGAAGGTTTTTAATTGATACCTTGGGTTTTTTCTCCTTAAACGAATTTTGCTTTAATTTTGGTTCCTTAATAAAGAATATTATTGTAAGCACCCCTATTACTGCAGGAATAGTGGCTATCAGGAAAATATTATTATAATTGACAGGGAGATATTTTAATAATAGAAATGCAATAAGAGGTCCCAAAATAGCTCCACTATTATCCATTGCTTTATGGAAGCCAAAGCTTTTTCCCATTTCTTCTTTTTGAGTGGAAGCACAAACCAAGCTATCTCTTGGTGCTGCACGCAGTCCCTTTCCTATACGTTCAGAAAAACGCAGGTAAAGAACCTGAGCAGGAATTTTTACAAAGGCATAAATTGGAGTTACTATTGCACTTAATCCATATCCAATAATCATAAATGGTTTTTTCTTCCCAATCTTATCACTCCAAAGTCCAGAAACTGCTTTGAGAAGTGAAGCTGTACTTTCTGCAATTCCCTCTATAAGAGAGATTGTTGTTTTGGAAGAACCCATTGAAAGCAAAAAAAGAGGCATAACACTATATATCATCTTTGAAGATGTATCAGTGAAAAAGCTTGTTAGTCCAATAAAAAATACATTTTTCTCTAATCCAAAAATCTTTTTCCTCTTCATTATTAAAACATTTACAATACGATACTTATTCTTATATCATTTATTTCAAGTGTCAAAATTAAGAGTTTTATTTTGAATTAAGTCAAGATTTTTTATTGAAAAATAGAAAAAGCTCACTTGTTTTTATAACATACAAGTTAATTAGAAGTAATAAAAAAAAGCACTTACATTAATTTGTAAGTGCTTTGTTTGTGATTGAGGCGGGATTCGAACCCACGACCTACTGCTTAGAAGGCAGTTGCTCTATCCAGCTGAGCTACTCAACCAAAATTTGACAAAAAAAGGAATCTTTTGATTCCTCTTTGTCGGGGTGGCAGGATTCGAACCTGCGACCTCCAGTTCCCAAAACTGGCGCGATAACCGGACTACGCTACACCCCGAATTATGTTCCTCAATTCTTCTGCGGAGAGAGGGGGATTCGAACCCCCGGTACCCGGAAAGAGTACGACAGTTTAGCAAACTGTTGGTTTCAGCCACTCACCCATCTCTCCAATTCGTTTCAGAATTGGTCGTGCAAAATTACAACTATTTTTGTAACTACAAAATTTATCAGCAAATTTTATTTGTTTTTGTATGTATTTACTCTCTAAAACCAAATAACCATATTCTTATAACTTCCTTGTATCATTGACACTTACAAAACAAAAAAACTCAATTGCCTTATTAAGAAAATAAGTCGGTATATAATCTATAAAATTAGTTTTTGCTTAGGTATTTAGCTTTAGAAATAGGATGATTTTTGTTAATTAACCAATAAAATTGAAATCCTATTTCTTGCTTTTTGTTGCCTTCTATTTTATCATTGGAGGAATGAATGGTAGTTTTGTCGCTGTAACGAGTTATGCTATATCGTGCTGTAAGGAATATATTTGGAGTAAAGTCATATCTTAGGATTATGTAGGAACGAATGCCTTTGTCGTATAGCTGGGAAGAGGAATAGTTGAGAGGTAAGCCGTATTCGTAAACATAGAAGGCGTTATCGTAATCGTCTGTATTGAAATAGGCAAAGCGTAGATTAAGACTTAATGGAAAGGATTGGCTTTTGAAGATAAGGTCTTGAGAAATAAAGCCTCCTTGCTTGGTAGTGGAAGGATAGGAAATGGTTTGGGAGTATCCTATTCGGCTTTTTAACATAAGGTATTCTTTATGGGTTAGGGTGTAGCGAAGTTGTACTTGTTGTAATATATTATCTTCTGGATATACTTCTTTGTTGGGGTGGGTTTCGTTATAAGGACGGTTATTGTTTTTGTACAATAGGCTTAGCTGGTTTGTTTGATTGGGCGAATAGTTTATTTCTCCTTTTATCTTATATCCTCTGACTGCTTGGTTTGCTCTATAACTTTCTTCGGGAAGATAGAAATAATCTATTGCTGTAAAGAAGTTAAGGTACTTGTTTATGAGCATTGAATAAGCTATGTATAGTCCTCTTTCGTTGGCATTTCTTGATTGCGTCCCAATTGCAGAGGAGAAATAGTTTTGGAATTGGTTTTGGTAGTTACGAAGATTTATTGTGAGGTTGGTTTTATAGGCTATATTAAAGTCCAAGCCTACAAGTCCTGCAAAGCCTTTGTTCTGACTCATTGCAAGTTCTGAGAAAAATCTAAAACGTCTTATTAGGGGGAGGGAAAAGTTAATGCTATAAATATTATTCTCTTTTCCTTCAAAATAGTGTTTCATATAGCTTTGGTTGGAGTGTTTTATGGAGTCTTTGTATTCATAATGAAATAAGGTAGTGCCTATCTCAAAACCTTTTTTCTTCCACGCAATATGAGTTCCATAAACCATTTCTGTGTTGCTGTCCTTCTTGCTTATCTCACTTAAAGTCCTATGCAGTCCTGTCTCAAGAATGCTCCCTGAATAGTCTATCCTATTATATGAGCCAAAGAGGAAAAGGGAAAAATCTTTTAGTTTTAGCTTTGTGGCAATTCCTCTCATATAATTATACTCTACAACTGAGCGATTGGGTTTTATTCCACTATAGTTTTTCTTGCTCTTGGCATCAGGAGAGAAATGTCCAAAGTTGAGGTTTTGATTTATGGCTAAGCCTTCTCCAAATCCAAGACGATAGTCTCCTATTGTAATTTGTTCAATAAAGGATATATCTTTAAGGGTTGCCTGAAAAGAAATATAGTCGTAGCCATATCTTTGTTTGGAAGTAAAGAAAGGTTCGCCTGCATCATTATCAGCAACAAAAGACAAAGACAATCTATCGTAATAGTTGAGGTTATAGCGAATATTATTTGAAAAGTTATTACCCCAAAACCCCAAACTATCCTCCCTTCTATATCCCCAAGCTTTTTCAAGAACTTGCTTATATTGAAATCTTATGTCGTGAATGGATTTAGAAGATATGGAGTCTATCCTCAAAGATGCTTTCCAATTAACGGGTGCAACATAGATATAAGGCAGGATTTCTTCAAGGGTTTGTTCTGAAAATCCATTAATAAGAGGGATTTCATAAATGCTTAAAAGGAGATGAGTTTCCTTGATGTATCTTTGAAGACAAAGGATTTGAAACTCACTTAAGCCAATAAGCAAAAGAGTGTTCTTATCAGCAGTATTAATATTTACTGGGTTAAGACTTAGATAATACAAATCCTCTATCAAAGTTTGCTTTTCTCTTTCTGAGATTTCGCTTTCTTCAATAGAGGATATGCGATTATTGGTTTGATTATTTATTTGAGCAAAAAGATGACAAGAAAGACACAGAAAACAAATAAGGAGAATTATGTGTTTCTTAAATGGCATCTTTTGCTTTATAAGTTTTAACTACATTTACTCCAGCCGCAAGATGAACAATTCTTACAACCACCTGTGAATATTATTGTTTCCTGTCCACAGGAAGGACATTTCTCCCCTTTAGAAACTGTTCCGTCTTGTATGTATCTCTTCAACGCTCTTGCAACTCCATTTTTCCATGTATTAATGGTATCTGAATCTAAGGTCAGCTTTGAAATCAAGTCAATAACATTACTTAAAGGCATTCCATGACGAAGTATTCCTGAAATTAATTTTGCGTAATTCCAGTATTCTTTATTGAATAATCGTGAAAGACCTCCTATTACATTCTCATAACCATCTTTATCTACATAAACAAAATCGTATCTTGAACGAGCATCTGCCTTTTCTTTTACCTTAACAACCCAGCCTTTATTTATTCCTTCTGGTATGTAAAGTCTATCGTTTTCTATTTTTCCAGTGAATATTTCATAAGGACGTCCTTCATAAATTCCCACAACGGCAATCCATTTCTCTTTGTCATTTTGAAAACGAATTACATCTGCTTCAAGTTTCTTAGGACGTTTAGGTGCTTGTGTTTCGGTAAAGGTTGGAGTTTTTTTCTCTGCTTCTGAGTTAGATACCAACACACCTTGACGAGAACCTTCTCTATATATTGTCATACCCTTACAACCACTCTCCCATGCAGTTTGATAGATTTTACTTACAATATCTTCTGGGGTTTGCTCAGGAATATTTACAGTAACACTAATGGAATGGTCAACCCATTTCTGTACTGCTCCCTGCATCTTAACCTTATTTACCCAGTCAATATCATTAGCTGTAGCTCCAGCATAAGGGGACTTAGCAATAAGATTATCAAGCTCCTCTTGAGTGTAATTGTTTTTGATGTCTTCAACATCATATCCGTTTATCTCAGCCCAAATGGCAAACTTATGGTGTAAAACATTATATTCTTCCCATTCTTGCCCTTCTTGGTCAACAAAGGTTGTCTTGTTATTTTTGTCATTATGATTAACCTTACGTCTTCTCTTATATGCAACTTGGAAAGCTGGCTCAATACCAGAAGAAGTTTGAGTGCAGATACTAACACTTCCAGTAGGAGCAATGGTTAGTAAGGCAATATTACGTCTTCCGTATTTAATCATAGAGTCATATAAATTAGGACAAGCTTCCTTCAAACGAAGAACAAATGGGTTCTTAGCCTCAAGTTCAGAATTATAAAGAGGAAATGCTCCCCTTTCCTTAGCCATTTCTACACTTGAAGAATAGGCAGAACAAGCAAGCTCTTTTTGAACCAAAGCAGCAAAATCGGTAGCCTTATCTGTTCCATATTGTAGGCCCATAGCAGCTAACATATCTCCTTCTGCAGTAATACCAAATCCTGTACGACGACCCTCCAAGCATTTCAATTTTATATTTAACCAAAGATTTCTTTCCACACGTTTTATTTCTTCGTCCTCAGGATCTGATTCAATCTTTGCCAATACCCTGTCAATCTTTTCAAGTTCCAAATCAATTAAATCATCCATTAACCTCTGACCCTTGCGAACATGCTCTCTAAACAAGGAGAAATTAAAATCAGCCTTAGGCGTGAAAGGATTTTCAACATAGGAATAAAGATTAATAGCAAGCAAACGACAACTATCGTAAGGACAAAGAGGAATTTCCCCACATGGATTAGTAGAAACAGTTCTAAAACCAAAATCTTTATAGCAGTCAGGCACAGACTCTCTAATTATAGTGTCCCAAAAAAGAACTCCTGGCTCTGCACTTTGCCAAGCATTATGAATTATCTTATTCCAAAGTTTGCGAGCATCAATCTTTTTTTCAACCTTTGGAGAGTCGCTATTAACAGGAAATTGTTGTTTGTAAGGTTTTCCAGAAGCAACACAACGCATAAATTCATCATTTATCTTAACAGAAACGTTTGCTCCGGTTATTTTTCCTTGCTCCATTTTAGCATCAATGAAATCTTCTACATCAGGATGCTTTATAGAAATGGAAAGCATCAAAGCTCCACGTCTTCCTCCTTGAGCTACTTCACGGGTAGTGTTGGAATAACGCTCCATAAATGGAACAATACCTGTAGATGTTAAGGCCGAATTTTTTACAGCTGAAGCCTTAGGACGAATATGAGAAAGGTCATGACCAACACCTCCCCTACGCTTCATAAGTTGCACCTGCTCTTGGTCAATCTTTAATATACCTCCATAAGAATCCGAATTTTCATTATTACCAATAACAAAACAATTGGAAAGAGAAACAATTTGAAAATTATTTCCTATACCACTCATTGGGCTACCTTGAGGTATAATATATTTAAAATCCTTCATAAGGTCATATATCTCTTCTTGACTTAAAGGATTTGGATACTTACTTTCCACACGGGCAAATTCTTTTGCAAGACGCTTATGCATACAGTCGGGAGAAAGCTCCATAACATTCTCTCCATCTCTTAGAGCATATTTATTCATCCACACATCAGCTGCCAACGTATCTCCATTAAAATATGATGTTGAGGCTTCTAAAATTTCTTCTGTCTTATAGGCCCTTGGTAAAGTTTTATTCATATTAGCATCCATTTTATTATGTTGATAATTAGTATCATCAGCCTTAATTTCATTCTTTAAGAGTTTAGCATTTCTTTTATTGACAAAACTCTCTGACAAATCCCTCTTTTGCTCATCTGTTTGAGACTCAGATAAAGAAAACAAATCTTGCATAAAAATTTATATTAAAATTAAGTTCTGCGAAATTACAAAACAATGCTTACTTAGAGTATTGAAAAAAAGGCAAAAAATAAAAAGTTTTCCACATGCTTTTGTTATTAAGCACTTAATCAGTTTATTCAAGGAAAAAGTTTTTTTGCTACTTAATTTGAAAATAAAAGGAATAACTCCAATATTAAGTGTCTGGAAATAAGTGGTTTTATTCTTGTATAAAATAAACTTAGTCCTTACCCTCAGAGGACTTAGTCCTTGTACATAGAAAACTTAGTCCTTTTGGGGTAAGGACTAAGTTTATATAAATGTTAATTAAACTTATTTTTTATTTTTGTAGTAAAACCTGCTTTTCAACAGTTTCTCCTGGAATAAGACGAACGGTTGCTTTACCATAACGTGTTGAACCATCAGGATATTTCTTTTCCACATTAATATCCAAAATAGCCTCGTGGTCAAAAGTAAAGAAAGCTTCACCTTTACTATCAGTTGTTCCTTCGGCTCTAACACTTCCTTGCTCTTTAGAAATGACTATTTTAGCATTAGGAATCACAATTTGTGTGTTTTGTACATCTTGAACCTTTACGGTCAAACGACATTTAGTGTCGTCCTTACAGGCTGAAAAGAAGAAGGTTGTGAGTGCTAGAACAAGCACAAGAGAAAATTTTTTTACGATATTCTTTTTCATAAGACTTAAATTTTGTAATATTGCGGTTTAATTAAAGTGCAAATCTAAGAAAAATAATTAATATGAACGCAAAAACTATTTCAATTTTAGTCCTTTTTTTTGGACTATTTTCTTTTGGTTGTGCAAATACAACTGCTCAAAAGGAAAATACAATTACAGAAAATCCAAACACAATTAAAAAAGAAAAACAAACAATGGTACTTATTTCTACAACAATGGGAGATATGAAGGCTGTTTTGTATAACGAAACTCCTGCCCACAGAGACAATTTCATAAAGCTTGCAAAGGAAGGCTATTTCAATGGATTACTTTTCCATAGAGTTATTGACGGATTTATGGTTCAGGGAGGAGACCCTAACTCAAAGAACGCTCCTAAGGGCACACAATTGGGACAAGGTGGTCCTGGTTACACTATTCCTGCTGAATTTAATCAAACTCTTATTCACAAGAAAGGAGCTTTGGCTGCAGCCAGAATGGGAGATAATGTAAATCCTCTAAAGGCCTCTTCAGGTTCACAGTTCTATATCGCACAAGGGAAAACTTATTCTGCAGCTGAACTCCAAAATTTGGAAATGAGAATGGGTAAAACTCTTAACCAAACTCAAAAAAATGCTTACACAAGCGTTGGCGGTGTTCCTTTCTTAGACTATGAATACACTGTCTTTGGAGAAGTTATTGAAGGACTTGATGTTATTGACAAGATAGCAAAGGCTCAAAAGGATAGATTTGACCGTCCTTTGGAAGATATAAAGATGAATATTACTATAATAGAATAGAAAGAAAGATTAGATGAAAGAAAGATTGTTAGAGGAGATTAGGAAGGTAGGTGATTTGGTTGCATCGGACTTAGCTTCTGTTGAAAACATAAGGATTGCCTACTTAGGGAAGAAAGGTTTACTTAATGATTTGTTTGCAGAATTTAAAACAGTACCAGGAGAAAGCAAAAAAGAAATAGGCTTACTCTTAAATGACTTAAAGAATACCGTACAATCAAAGATAGAAGCCCTAAAAGAAGGACTTGAAGGCTCAGTAGTGGAGACTTCGGTTAAAGATGACCTTACCAAACCCTCATCTCTTTTGAAATTAGGCTCACGTCATCCTCTCTCTATTGTGAGAAACGAAATCATTGAGATATTTTCTCGTATTGGCTACGTAGTGCAAGAGGGTCCTGAGATAGAAGATGATTGGCACGTCTTTTCGGCTCTAAACTTCCCCCCAGAACATCCAGCAAGGGATATGCAAGACACATTCTTTATTGAAACAAGAGAGGACGGAAACAACGCTGTTTTAAGAACACACACATCATCTGTTCAGGTAAGGACAATGGAAAGGGAGAAACCGCCAATAAGAATAATTGCTCCTGGAAGAGTATTTCGTAACGAAGCAATATCAGCAAGGGCACACTGCATATTCCACCAAGTTGAGGGGCTATATATAGATAAAGGTGTGTCTTTTGCAGACCTTAAACAAAATCTATTATACTTCGCTAAAGAAATGTTTGGCGAAAACACACAGATAAGACTTCGCCCTTCCTATTTCCCATTCACCGAACCATCAGCAGAAATGGACATCTCCTGTAATTTATGTGGAGGTAAAGGATGTAATGTATGTAAGGGAACGGGCTGGTTAGAAATTATGGGATGCGGAATGGTTGACCCAAATGTTTTGGAGGCTTCCAACATAGACTCAAAGGTTTACTCAGGATTTGCATTTGGAATGGGAATAGAAAGAATTGCCATGTTGAAATACCAGGTCAAAGACTTAAGATTATATTTCGAAAACGACCTACGTTTTCTTGAACAGTTTTCATCAGCATACTAATTCTTACCATAATATAACTAAGTCCTATTATTATTAAACTTTGAAAAATAACACTTAATGGCTATAGTAGAGTTAGAAAACATGAGCTTCTATGCGTTTCATGGATGCTTTGAACAGGAACAGATAATTGGAACACATTTTAGAGTTGATTTGGTATTTGAATACAATTCCTCAGTGGTAGAAGAAAACGATTGCATACAAGATGCCGTTAACTACTTAAGCGTATATCAAACCATAAAGGAATTATTCAAAACCCCATCGCATTTATTGGAAAGTATAACTCGAAAGATATTAGATACATTAATGCAGGAGTACCCTCAAATGGAATATTGCAAGGTTAAGGTAACAAAACTTAACCCTCCATTGGGAGGAAAGCTCCACGGGGTAAGTGTAAGCTTAGATAAAAGAAAATAACCCCCAAACAAATAACCATTAACCACTAACTACTAACCATTATTGGCTAATTCCTTTTCCCAAAGCCACGCACTAAGGGTCATTTGGTCAAGAGTACGCTTAGCAGTCCAACCCAGCTCTTCCTTAGCCAAAGTTGTATCAGCCCAAATCTGAATTATATCTCCCTCACGTCTTGGCCCAATAACATAAGTTAGCTTCTGACCGGTTGCTCTCTCAAAGCTCTTGATAACCTCCAAAACAGAAAAGCCATTTCCCGTACCTATATTAAAATATTCCAAAGCCTGCTTGTTCTTGCCCTCAAACATACGGTCAAGAGATACCACATGAGCTTCGGCTAAGTCCATTACATGGATATAGTCCCTAATGCAAGTGCCGTCAGGGGTAGGATAGTCGTTGCCAAATACTGTTAGTTCTTTGCGTTTGCCTATTGCAGTCTGGGTAATGAAAGGCATAAGGTTATTAGGTATTCCGTTAGGCAACTCGCCTATCTTCGCACTTTCATGAGCTCCTATTGGATTGAAATATCTTAAGGCTATGACATTAATGGGCTTTGCCTGAGTGGTAAAATGGAGTATGTCCTCTGCCATTTGCTTAGTGTTGCCATAAGGAGATTGAGCAAACTTGGTTGGAGTGGTTTCCTTGATGGGAAGGGAGTCAGGCTCGCCATAAACAGTGCAGGAGGAAGAATGAACAAGATTCTTTACACCATACTTATCCATACATTCAAGCATATTTAAAAGTATGCCCATATTGTTTTTGTAATACTCAATAGGTTTTTGACAACTCTCCCCAACAGCCTTGTAGGCCGCAAAGTTAATTATCCCTTCTATATCATTATTAGACTTAAACAAAGCATCACACTGCTCCATATTGCTAAGGTCTGCCTTAATGAAATCGGGCTTAATCCCTGTTATGCTTTCTATTCTTTGGATTGAATCAATGGTAGAGTTGGATAGATTGTCAGCTATCAAAACTCTGTACCCTTTTTCTTGAAGGGCAACGGTTGTGTGAGTACCTATAAAGCCAGTCCCACCTGTTACTAATATCTTTTTACTGTTATCTGCCATAAAAACTCATGATTTTACTGATTATAAACGCAATTGTCCTTAAGTCAAGTTCCGTGTGCATAGGAAGAGAGAGAACCTCCTCTGAAAGCTTTTCCGAAACACTCATATCTCCACTCTGATGAGCAATCTGAAGGAATGCCTCCTGCTTGTGAAGCGGTATTGGATAATAAACCATTGAAGGAATGCCGTGCTTGGCCAAAAACTCTTTTAACTCGTCCCTCTTTCCGTCCAAAACCTTCAAAGTGTATTGATGATAGACATGGGTTGAAAAGGTGGTTTCCTTCGGTGTGATAAGCCCAGATATATCCTTAAAAGCATAGGAGTACCTTTGGGCTGCTTCGTATCTTAGCTTGTTGTATGTATCCAGATGCTTAAGCTTAACGTCCAAAATGGCAGCTTGAAGAGTGTCCAAACGAGAGTTTACTCCCAAAACCTCATGATGATATTTCACCTTTGAACCGTGATTACATATCATCTTAAGACGTTTGGCCAAAGTCTCATCGTTGGTAAACACCGCTCCTCCATCTCCATAACAACCCAAATTCTTGGAAGGGAAAAATGAAGTACAGCCAATATGACCTATGGTACCAAGCTTCTGCCTCTTACCGCTGTCAAACACATATTCAGCACCCAAAGCCTGAGCATTATCTTCAATAACATAAAGGTCATATTTCTTAGCCAAAAGCATAATTTCTTCCATCTGAGCTGCCCCACCAAAGAGATGAACTGGAATAATGGCTTTGGTTTTTACAGTGATGGCTTTCTCAATGTTTTTGGCAGTAACGTTAAAATTGTCGTAATCAACATCCACCATAACAGGACGCAGGCCCAAGAGGCCAATAACCTCTGCCGATGCAATAAAAGTAAATGACGGAACAATAACCTCATCGCCCGCCTTAAGCTCCAAAGCCATAAGAGCAACTTGAAGAGCATCGGTTCCATTTCCACATGGCACCACGAAATTAACTCCCATATAGGTCCTTAGATTTTCAGAAAAAGTCTCAACTTGCTTACCATTAATAAAAGCAGTATTTTTTATAACCTCATTAATAGCAGAGTCAATCTCATTTTTAATCCTCAAATACTGACCCCTTAAATCCACCATTTCTATTTTCTTCATCTTCTTTTGCTCAATTTAGAGATGCAAAGATAAAACAAAAAACTCTTCCTGACAAAAATCAGAAAGAGTTTTCCCATAATGCAAGTATGTATAGTTGGCATATAATTATGTAAATATCCTCCTACGCTGTTAATCAGGGGGAAAAACAAATTTTGTTTGGATTTTTTCTCTTTGTTTGGTGATAAAGAGTTATTTTTGCATCGTTAAAAGAAGGGTTTATTGCAGGAAATGATAAAGTATAAGAAAACTGTTAATCATATTGGCTGGATTCTTGGGGTTCTGACTTCAATCTTATATATTGTTTGTGCTGAGCCTAATGTTTCGTTTTGGGATAGTGGCGAGTATATCCTTACCTCTGCCAAGCTTCAGGTGGGACATCCTCCAGGGGCTCCTTTGTATCAGATTTTGGGGGCTTTCTTTTCTGTTTTTAGCTTTGGTAACTCTTCTTGGATTCCTGTATTGGTCAATTCTCTTTCGGCTATTGCCTCTGGGGCAGGGGTGTCTTTTTTGTTCTGGATAATTGTCAGGCTTATGTATCGCCTTAGTGATAAGTTTATAAGCAATATTATTGCTGGGGTTATTGGGGCTTTGGTTTTTGCTTTCTCTGATACTTTTTGGAGTTCGGCTATTGAGGCTGAGGTGTACTCTCTTTCTATTTTGCTTTCGGCTATTATCTTTTGGGCTATATTGAAATGGGACGAAAAACCGCATCCTCGCTGGATAGTGTTTATTTGCTTTGTTGTGGGGCTGTCTATTGGGGTGCATATCTTGTCGCTTTTGGTTTTGCCTGCGGTATTTCTAATTGTATATTTCCATTTCAAAAAGGGGACTTTGCCTGGGATTATTACGACTTTGTTTCTTGCCTGCATGGTTTTGGCTCTTTTGCTTTGGGGGGTGATTCCGGGGGTTGTGAGGCTTGTGGGGATTAATCCGGGGTGGATAATATTTTCTATAATAGCTCTTGTTGCTATTTTGCTTGCATTGTCTTTTTGGAAGAGGTTGCCTCTGCTCAATACCATTACTCTTTCTGTCTTTTTATTCCTCGTTGGGTATTCTACTTTCTTTATTATTGTTATCAGGGCAAGTGCCGATACTCCTGTAAATGAATATAAGCCCGATTCTGCTAAGAGTTTGGTTTCTTATATTAGTCGTGATGCTTATGGGGAGACTCCTCTTATCTATGGTCCTTCCTACACGGCTCTTCCTCCTAAGGATTTTAAGATGACAGAGAAGGGCTTAAAGCCTGTGTTTGAGAGGAAGCTTATGATGTTTTTCCCTCGTATGTGGAACTATAATAGTCCTGACTATCAGTGGGGCTATATTGACTGGGTTGGTATGCCTGAGGATACTGTTTTGATAAATGGGGAGCTAAGGGCTAAGCCAAGCTGGATACAGAATTTGCAGTATTTTGCCAATTATCAGATTGGGTATATGTATGGGAGGTATTTGCTTTGGAACTTTGTGGGAAGGACAAACGATTTGCAGGGATATGGGGATAATTATAGGGGGCAGTGGTTTACTGGGTTCTATGTTTTTGATAAGATTTTGGGTAAGGAAGGTATTCTTTCGCCTGTGGACTGGAAGAATAAAGCCAACAATAAGCTATTTGCAATTCCTTTTATTCTGGGGCTTATAGGGATGTTCTTTCAGATAGGAAGAGATATTAAGGGTTGGTTTGTTGTCAGTGCTTTGTTTGTTTTTTGTGGGATAGCAATAAGTATATATCTAAATGACTACGCCTACCAACCACGAGAAAGGGATTATATTTATGTTGGTTCCTTTATGGCATTTAGTATTTGGGTTGCAATGGGTGCTTTTGCAATAAGCAAATGGCTTCTTGGCATTATAAAAATCAAGAAGCCGAAATACGTATTGCCAAGCTTTTTCATCGTACCAGCACTTATGTTTGCACAAAACCTCAACGACCACAATCGTTCCTTCCGCTACACTGCTAACAATTTTGCCTACTCCATTCTAAATAGCTGTGAGGAGAACGCAATACTTTTTGTGAATGGAGACAACGATACCTTCCCTCTTTGGTACTTGCAGGAGGTGGAAGGGATAAGACAAGACGTTAGAGTAATCAACCTCCAATTCCTCAATGACGCAGACTACATCTCCAAACTCAAAACCAAGGTACACACATCTAAGCCTATAAACTTACTGGCGAAAGAATATGTTTATTCAAGTCCTAACAGAGAGCTTAGCTTCATTAATGCGAGCAATAATAAAATGGAACTCAACAAAGCACTAAAAGAGTTATATAATAATGAGAATGCTATTACCCTCAACAAGGTTAGTTTCTTTGCACTCCCTACCAACAAACTCTACATTAACGCCGACAGCCTTGGCAAGATTGATTTTATAATAGAAGGAAGCGAAATATCCAAAAGCACAATGATGCTTTACGACATAATTACTAACAACATAACTCAAAGACCTATATATTTCTCCTCCTATTCCTTTGAAGAAGCATTTGGGTTGCAAGAATACTTAAGCAATGAAGGCTTTGTATTTAGGCTAAAGACAGAAAAACAAAAACCACAAAACACCATTATTGACACAAAGACAGGAAACGTCAATACAAGTAGAATGTATGACAACCTAATGCATAACTATAAGTGGACAAATTTTGACAAAAAGGGGATATACTACGATGAACTTCATAGAAGTATAATTGAACTCTTTGCCTCACAAGCCTCCCTTTTGGCACATAGCCTTATTGAAGAAGGAGAGACACAAAAAAGCCTTGCAACATTAAACCTATGCTTAGAAAAACTACCTACCGATATTCATTCCTACCCTTATGTTATGGCGGAACTATCCATTGCCTATGGAGAGCTTGGAGAGGAAGAAAAATCCCTTGCCCTTATGAATGGAGTTGCAGAACACTTCTCAAAGAATATTGGATTTTTCTTACGTTTAAGCCCTTCGGAACAGTCGCAAAGAAGATTAGACGCACAAAGGCTAATCTCAACATGGATAAATCTTTGTGATATTTCGGAGCAAATGCAGTTGGAATCTTTAAGAGTATTGTTAGCAGACCGACTTTTCAATTATCTTTCACCATATTACTTAACCCTTTTTGAGCAGATGGACAAGCTAAACCAAGACCCTGAATATTATTCTGAGGAAATAAAAAGAGCCAATGAGCTAATAGAAACAATCAAAAGCTTTGCCAGCAAATACGAAGAAAGCCTTCCCGAAAAACCAGAAAAACACTCAAGCTAATTATAGAAAAAATAAACTTAGCTTATTTCAAAATAAACTTAGTCTTTTTGAAAATAAACTTGACTTAAATAAAATT
>CAYFWD010000029.1:18874-21330 GCA_964346795.1 uncultured Bacteroidaceae bacterium | reverse complement strand
AATAATGTATTACTGACTAAACTCCTTTAAAGTTGCATTTATAACTTGAACTTAGACAGTAAAATAAAGATAAACAAGCGAAAAAGGAGATAATGTTAAAGAAAAACTGACGATTTGAAAGTTTAAATAGCTTTTTTAGTCAGAAAAAACTTATTTAGAGAGTAGAGTTGGATTTTGCAACGGTCTTAAATTATTTTTACCCATGTCTTTCAAATCATTCCAAAGTATCTTTTAATTAAAAACTTGTTTTCTTATTTATTCCTTTGATTTCCTTGTTTTTATTATATTGTTCTTTTGATTAAATGGGGTTTTTGTGAAATATATTGTATTTTTGCATTCTTATGGAAGGAAAAAGATTAGAAAAAGTTGCTCGTCTTATCCAAAAAGATTTGGGTGAGATTTTGCAGATAGAAGCTGTGGCTTTGTTTGAAGGGGCTATGATTACCGTTACTAAGGTTAGGGTAAGTGCTGATTTATCAATAGCTCGTGTTTATGTTAGTATATTCCCCCTAAGAGGCAAGACCACACAAGAAATTTTTGCTCTATTGGAAGAAAAGAGTGCTTTTGTTAGAATGAAACTTGCACAAAGGGTTAGGCATCAACTTAGGGTTGTTCCTGAACTAAGTTTCTTTATTGATGATAGTTTGGATTATATGGAAAACATTGATAATCTTCTAAAGAGTTAAAAGCTAAAAGTAACCACTAACCATTAACCACTAAATATGAACCTTTCTCTCTTTGTTGCTCTCCGCTATTTCTTTTCAAAGAAGAAATTGAAGGTTATTAATATAATTTCAATGATTTCAATGATTGGAATAGCTATAACAACAGCTGCTTTACTAATAGTCTTATCTGTTTTTAATGGTTTTTCGGCTGTTGGAGAGAAAATATTATCTTTTTCAAATCCTCCTTTGGTTATTGAAGCGAGCAAGGGAAAGGTGTTTTCTTTGGATTCTATTGCTTTTGAAAAGATTTCTAATTTGAAAGAGGTTTCTGTTTCTACACCTGTTTTGTCAGAAAATGCTTTAGCTACCTTTGGCTCTTCTCAGGCTTTGGTTAAGATGAAAGGAATAGACACTTCGTATCTTGGATTAAATAGTATTGATACGTCAATAGTTTATGGGAGTTTTGACTTAAAAAGATTTGGCTCTGATGCTTGTGTTTTGGGTATTGGGCTTATGGGAAGTTTGGGGTTGCCAAATAATGCAGATGTTATGGGTGCTATAATCAAGCTTGCTGTTCCGAAAAGAGGTGGAAGAGTTTCGCCTATCGTTGAAGAAACTTTTAATGTTGGAGAAATAAACTATTCAGGAAGTTTTATGATGCATTCAGCAATGGACGAGACTGATGTTTTTCTGCCAATAAATTTTGCAAGAGAGCTTTTGCAGTATGAGAACAATGAAGTTAGTGCGGTTTACATTAGTTGTAAGAAGGATAAGGATGTTCCAAAAGTTAAGAAAGAAATTCAGCAAATTGTAGGAGATAACTATTCTGTTAAGGATATTTTGGAGCAAGACCCTTTATATCAAAGAGTAGTTAGAGTTGAGCGTTTGGGAGTTTATGCAATTTTATCTTTTATAATTTTTGTTGCTACTTTTAATGTTATGGGTTCTTTGTCTTTGTTGATAATTGATAAGAAAAAAGATATAATGATTTTGCGTTCTATGGGGGCAAGCCTTTCTGTTGTCAGAAAGATTTATTTCTTTAATGGACTAATGCTTTCCTTTATTGGGGCATTGGTAGGGCTTATTTTGGGAATAGGTTTTTGTTTGGTTCAACAACATTTTGGACTAATAAAGATGGGAGGAGAGAATTTAATAGTAGATGCATTTCCAATTGTTTTAAAAATAAAAGATATAATATCAATATTTTTATTAGTTTTGTCAATTGGAATAATATCCGTTGCCATTATGGTAAGCAGGATTAAGTTTGAAAATAATATAAATCAATAGTATGGCACTTCAAGTTTATAACACACTGTCAAGAAAGAAAGAAGTCTTTAAACCAATTAATCCTCCACATGTTGGAATGTATGTTTGCGGACCAACGGTTTATGGAGATGCACATTTAGGACATGCACGTCCTGGAATTACATTTGATATAATTTATCGTTATCTTAAATTCATTGGTTACAAGGTTAGGTATGTAAGGAATATAACAGATGTTGGACATTTGGAAAATGATTCTGATGATGGAGAAGATAAAATTGCAAAGAAAGCTCGTCTTGAAGAGGTTGAGCCAATGGAAATAGCACAATACTATACAAAACGCTATCTTGATGCAATGGATTTATTAAATGTTCTTCGTCCTAACATTCAGCCTTCAGCTTCAGGGCATATAATAGAACAGATAGAGATTGTTAAGAAGATATTAGATGCTGGTTATGCTTATGTTTCCGAAGGAAGTGTATATTTTGATGTTTTGAAATATCATGAAGACAAAAAGATATATGGCAT
>CAYFWD010000029.1:0-18864 GCA_964346795.1 uncultured Bacteroidaceae bacterium | reverse complement strand
ATATGCTTCAAACCACAAGAGAACTTGACGGACAGAAAGAAAAGCGTAATCCAGCTGATTTTGCTCTTTGGAAGAAAGCAGAGCCAGAACATATAATGCGTTGGCCTTCTCCTTGGAGTGATGGTTTCCCTGGTTGGCATTTGGAATGTACGGCAATGAGCGCAAAGTATCTTGGAGAAAAATTTGATATTCACGGAGGAGGTCTTGACCTTCTTTTCCCTCATCATGAATCAGAGATAGCACAATCTGTTTGTGCTTTTGGAAATCAGCCTACCAACTATTGGATACATAATAATATGATAACAATTGATGGTCAGAAGATGGGTAAGAGTTTGGGTAATTTCATAACTTTAGAAGAATTGTTTGAGGGTAAGCATAAATCATTGGAAAGAGCTTATTCTCCAATGACAATACGTTTCTTTATTCTTCAAGCTCATTATCGTTCAACTTTAGACTTTTCCAATGAAGCACTTTCTGCTGCAGAGAAAGGACTTAAACGTTTGCTGGAGGCTCAAAGAAATATCAATAAGATAACTCCTTCTAATGTTAGTACTGTTGATATAAAAGCTTTAATAGACGGAAGCAAGGAAGCTATGGACGATGATTTCAATACACCAATAGTTATTTCGCATTTGTTTAAGGCAGCTTCTATTATAAATAGTATTATTGACGGAAAAGAAAAGATTAATGCTCAAGGCTTGGAAGACTTAAAGGCATTGTTTGAAAATTATTTTGTAGAAATATTAGGAATAAAAGATGAACAAAATTCTGATATGATGCCAACAGTTGAAGGTTTAGTTAAAATGATTTTGGATATTCGTCAAGAGGCAAGATTAGAAAAGAATTGGGCAAAGAGTGATGAGCTTAGAGATAAGTTGGCAGAGATAGGAGTTAAGATAAAGGATTCAAAAGATGGTGTAAGTTGGAGTTTAGAATAATTATTAATGGTTAATTATTAGTGGTTATTTTATAATTTGATAATATTGTAGGGCTAGGCTTGTCTCTACCCAAAAAGATATAAATATGAAGAAATTAAGTTTAATATTTTTAGCTGCATTAGTGATTGTTTTTGCATCATGTAAAGATAAAAAACAAAAAGATGCAGAAAAGACCTTTAATTATGCGAGCGTTGAAATACCAGAGTTTAATGCTGATAGTGCTTATTCTTATGTTAAACGACAATGTGATTTTGGACCAAGAGTTCCAGGTTCAAAAGCTCATAAAGATTGTGGGGATTATTTAGTTTCTTTTTTTAAGCAATATGCCGATACAGTAATAGAGCAAAACTTTACTTCAAAGCTATATAATGGTAAAGAAGTAAAAGGAAGAAATATAATTGTTAGCTTTAATCTTGCTTCAACTACTAGAACTCTTTTTGCTGCACATTGGGATTCTCGTTCTTGGGCAGATAATGACCCAGATGAAAAAAATCATAAGACTCCAATTATAGGAGCAAATGACGGAGCTTCAGGTGTTGGTGTTCTTATGGAAATGGCAAGATGTTTGAAAATGAAACCAACTTCTTTGGGTGTTGATATTATTTTGTTTGATGTGGAAGACCAAGGCTGTCCTGAATGGGATGAAACAGATATTGAAGACCAGTCGGATTGGTGTTTGGGTTCACAACACTGGTCAAAGAATTTTCATATTCCTTTCTATCAAGCCCAATATGGAATTCTTTTGGATATGGTTGGTTATTCTAATCCTTTATTTACAAAAGAATCTCTTTCTATGCACTTTGCTCCTTCAATAATGAATAAGGTTTGGCAAATAGCAAAGGATAGAGGATATGGTAATATGTTTTCTGATGAGCAGACAGGAGGAGTTATGGATGACCATGTTTGGGTAAATCGTAATGCGAATATACCTATGATTGATATAGTGCAATATGACCCAATGGGAAGTTTTTTCCCTTATTGGCATACTTTGAAAGATGATATTAATTGTATAAGTAAAAATACATTAAAGGCTGTTGGAGAGGTTTGTTTAGTCGCAATATATAGTGCTTCTTAACGTTAGAATAATATGAAAAAACTACTCTTGACTTTTCTAATGACATTTAGCTTTATTGCTTGTAATGAAGAGCCTTATGATTATGGTTATGTTAATTTTTATATTGACCCAGAAAGTACAGAGTATTTTAATTTGAATACAGGAAATAGAGGTTGGGAATATTTTGAGGGAGGAATGAGAGGTGTTGTTATATTTAGAATTAAATATGGAGATTATATTTGTTTTGAAAGGTCTTGCACACTAAAAGATTGCCATGGACGATTGGAGGTTGATACTATAACTAATATGTTGCTAAATTGCCCAAAATGCCATTCAAGTTTTTTATGTATAGATGGCTCTCCAACTTCTGGAAGTGTGGCAAAAAGAAATCTATATGCATATTGCGATTATTTTGATGGGCATTATCTTTGGGTTTATAACTGTAATTAGAAAATGAGAGTTTTTTTTGCATATCTTTTGTTTCCTATATCCATTCTTTATGGAGTAGTGATTTATTTTCGTAATCGCTTCTATGATTTTGAATGGATAAAATCCCAAAAGCATAATGTAACAACCATTGGTGTAGGGAATTTGAGGGTAGGAGGAACAGGCAAAACTCCACATGTTGAGTATTTGGTTTCTGTTCTTTCGGAACATTATAATATTGCAGTGTTGAGTAGGGGATATGGCAGGAAAACAAAGGGTTTTAGGTTTGTAGAGCTTAATGATAGAGCAGTTGATGTTGGAGATGAGCCATTGCAGATGAAAACAAAGTTTCCTGAAATTCCTTTTGCTGTTTGTGAAGACAGAAATAAAGGAATTCAAACCTTAGAAAAAGAAATAAAGGACTTAGAAGTGGTTATTTTAGATGATTGTTTTCAGCATAGGAAATTATCATTAGACCTTTCGCTTCTTCTAACTTCTTACTCACAGCCTTTTTTCAAAGATAAAATAATTCCTTTTGGACTTTTGAGAGAGCATAAAAATGGATATAAGAGAGCTGACTATATCTTAATAACAAAATCTCCTAAAAACTATTCAATAGGAGATAAGGTTGTTTATGAATCCAATATAAGACCAAAGAAATATCAAAAACTATTCTTTAGTCATACAGAATATAAGCCTTTGTATGCTTTGTTTGACAGAAAAGAAACCATAGATATAGAAAATCATTCAGCTATTCTTATAACAGGAATTGCTGATAATAAACCAATGGTAGATTATATCTTAGAAAAAACAAAGATTATTGATAAGTTGGAATATTCTGACCACTATTATTTCAATGCAAAGGATATAGAAAAACTAATTAATATATATGACAAAAAGAAAGAAGAGAATACAATAATAGTTACGACTGAAAAAGATTCTACAAGACTTAAGGAGTTTGAGGAATTGAAAGGTTTACCTGTTTATGTTCTGCCAATAGGATTAGTAATAACTTCTTCTATACAGAAATCAATTAATTTTAAAGAAATAATTTTGGACGATGTTAGAAAAAATAAAAGCTACAGCAAATTATATTAGAGAAAATGTAAAGACAAGACCAAAGGTAGGAATTGTTTGTGGGAGTGGTTTGGCAAATATTGTGAATATTATCAATACAGAAAAGGTTTTGGAGTATTCTACTATTCCTAATTTTGCTCTTTCAACAGCCATAGGACATAAGAGTAGATTGGTATTTGGCACTCTTGCAGGCAAGGAAGTTCTTGCAATGCAAGGACGTTTTCACTACTATGAAGGTTATTCAATGCAGGAGGTAACATTTCCTATTCGTGTTATGAAGGAGTTGGGAGTAAAGACATTAATTCTTACTAATGCAGCAGGGGGAGTTAATCCTGAGTTTAATGTTGGAGATATAATGATAATAGAAGACCATATTAATTTGTTGCCAAATCCACTGATTGGAAAGAATGATGAGAGATTGGGGCTTCGTTTTCCTCCAATGAGTAAGGCTTATACTCCTTCCTTAATAGATATGGCTAAAGAAATAGCAAAGGAAAATAGTATTGAGGTAAAGCAAGGAGTGTATTTAGGAAATTCTGGACCAAGCTATGAAACACCTGCAGAATATAAGTTTTATCGTAAGATTGGAGCAGATACGGTTGGAATGAGTACAACACCAGAAGTTATTGTTGCTTCTCATTCACAAATGAATGTGTTTGCAATGAGTCTTGTTTCAAATGTGTTTAGAGAAGATATTAGAGAAGATGCTACCCACGACGAGGTACTGGAAGCAGGGAAGAATGCAGAGAGCAAGATGATGCTATTGGTAGAAAAATTAATTGAAAAACTATAATGAAGAAAGTAACTATTAAGGATATTATTGATAAAATTGAAGAGATTGCTCCTTTGGAGTGGCAAGAAGATTACGATAATTCAGGGCTAACATTGGGAGATACAAGTAAGGAATGTTCTGGAGTTTATGTTTGTTTAGACTTATCGGAGGATATTATTGATAAAGCCATAAAAAAGAAATGTAATTTAATTATTTCTCATCACCCAATAATCTTTAAGGGAATAAAGAAGATAGAAAACAATTCTTCCTTAGGACAAATACTTATTAAAGCAATAAAGAATGATATTTCTCTTTATGCTGCTCACACAAATATTGATAATGCCTTTAATGGTGTAAATGGTATATTGGCAGAAAAGATAGGTCTTAAAAATCTTCAGCCACTTGTTTTTGACAAAAGGCAGGAAATAGATAATTTCTTAGGCTCTGGAGCAATTGGAGAATTAGAAAAGCCAATGAAAACAGAAGATTTTCTTCAGATGATAAAAATAAAACTTAATCTTAATCAAATAAAATATAATTCCAACAAACAAAAACAAATAAAAAGAGTTGCAATCTGTGGAGGAAGTGGAGGTTTTTTGATAAAGGAAGCAATTAATGCTAAGGCAGATATTTTTATTACAGGAGAAATAAAATATCACGAATTAATAGACAACGACAAACAAATACTGCTTGCAGAGATAGGGCATTTTGAGAGTGAACAATTTATAAAAGAAAGGATTATTGCAATTCTTTTTGAAAAGTTTTGTAATTTTGTGCCCTTGTTTTCCGACAAAACACCAAATAGAGTAAAATATTTAAAATAATAAATCATAATGGCAAAGAAAGTTACATCAAAAACAAAAAAAGAAGATAAGGTTATACCTCTAATAAAGAGCGAAGAAGCAGATATTACAGTAGAAAAGAGATTGGTCGCTTTGTATAAGTTGCAACAAATAGATTCTCAAATAGACCGCATTAGAATAATTAGAGGAGAGCTACCTTTGGAAGTTCAAGACCTTGAGGACGAGATAGCAGGCTTAGAAACAAGAGTAGAGAAATTTAAGTCTGAAGAATCAAGCTTGGCTCAAAAGAACATTGACAATAAGACAATGATTGCAGAGTGTAATGCCTTAATCAAGAAGTACGCAACCCAACAAAATAATGTTAGAAACAATCGTGAATACGAATCTCTAACCAAAGAAATAGAATTCCAAAACTTAGAAATCCAACTTTGTGAAAAGAAGATAAAGGATGCTAATGCCGAAATAGAACGTCAAAAGCAAGAGATGGAAAGGATAAATACTATTTTGGAAGACAAGAGAAAAGACCTTGAGATAAAGAAATCCGAATTAGATGAGATTATTGAAGAAACTCAAGAAAGAGAAAAGGTATTGTTGGAAGAAAGCAAGGAAAATGAAAAACTAATAGAAGAAAGATATTTGTCTGCTTATCAAAAGATACGTGCTAATTCAAGAAATGGCTTAGCAGTTGTTGAGGTTGATAGAGATGCTTGCGGAGGATGTTTCAATAAAATACCTCACCAAAGACAAGTGGATATTAGAATGCATAAAAAAATTATTGTTTGCGAATACTGCGGTAGAATATTGGTTGACCAAGCTATTGTTGCAGAAGTAGAGCAAGCATAATGCCCAACTATAAATATATTCACTTAGCCCAAATTGTTGAGGGCTTAAATTTCAAAGAAGTAAATCTTCTGATTGAGGACGAAAGAATAGTTAGGATTTCTGAAAAGGAGATACCTGATTTACCTTCTCAAACAGAAATTATTGAAGCTAAGGGTTTGGTTCTACTCCCTGGCGTTATTGATATTCACGTTCATTTTCGTCAGCCTGGCTTAGAAAGTAAAGCAGATATGCTTTCGGAGTCAAAGGCTGCAGTTGCAGGAGGGGTTACTACTGTTTTTGATATGCCAAACACTATCCCTCCAACAACCAACCTTACCTCTCTTACAGAAAAGATTAAGCTTGCAAAAGAAAATATGCTTTGCAACTACAAGTTCTACCTTGGCATTACAAATAATAATTTGGAGGAGGCTCTAAGCATTGACCCTAACCTTATTTGTGGCTATAAGATATATCTTGGTTCTTCAACAGGAGATATGCTTGTTGATAAAACACAGGCAATAGAGGGATTGTTTGAGACAAGTAAGATGATTATTACTGCACATTGTGAAGATGAAAAGAGAATTAGGGAAAACACACAAAAATACAAAGACTTATATCCTAATAATGATGCTCCAGCAACCATTCATCCTTTGGTTAGAGATGTTGAGGCTTGCTATCTTTCCACAAAGTTTGCTATTGGGCTTACAAATAAAAACACAAGATTAAATATAGCTCATATTACAACAGAAAAAGAGTTATCCCTACTTCAAAAAGGAAAGATAAATACCAAAAACATTACTGCTGAGGTTTCTCCAATACATCTTTGGTTTGAAGAAAAAGACTTTGAACGCTTGGGCAATAAGATAAAATGCAATCCTTCCATTAAGAGTAAAGCCGATAGAGATGCTCTAAGGAAAGCTTTACGAGAAGACAAGATAGACTTTGTTGCAACCGACCACGCTCCTCATCTTATAGAAGAAAAAGAAAAACCATATTTTCAATCTCCTTCAGGCACTCCTTCCATTCAGTTTTCATTAAATATAATGCTTGAATTAGTTAAGCAGGGAGAGTTGACACTTGAGCAATTGCAGGAAAAGATGTGTCATAATCCAGCCTTATATTTTGGATTGAAAGATAGAGGATTTATTAAGGAAGGATATTTTGCCGATTTAGTTTTGATAGACCTCAATTCCACAACAATAGTGAATAAAGATAATATTTTATCAAAATGCAAGTGGTCTGCTTTTGAGGGAGAAACATTCCATTCAAAGATAGTTGCAACCTTTGTAAATGGGGAAATAGTCTATTCACATAATTAAACTTAACTTTTTCCAAAATAAGCTTAGTCTTTTTTGAAAAAGACTTGACTTAAATTAAAAAAGACGGCGGATAAATAAATTTTGCGGTACTTATCTAATACTAAAACTGATTATTAACTCCATGAATTTTTTTTATTCTTGTTTTATTTTGTTTGTTTGATTGTTTAAGTGTAATTTTGTAACTTATTTTTAGATAATTTTTATATTAAAAACTGATATAATAATTTATGTCTGACATAATTAAAGTAAAAAAAGGTTTTGATATTAAGATTTCAGGAAAGGCAATAGAGAAGGTTTCTACTCCGTTGGTTACTTCCTATGCTCTTAAGCCTACTGACCATATTGGCATAACGCCAAAGCTTTTGGTTAAGGAGGGTGATAGGGTTAAGGCGGGTTCTCCTGTTTTCTATTCAAAACAAAATGAAAGAATCCTCTTCACTTCACCGGTAAGTGGGACCATAGAGTCCATAGTTAGAGGAGAGAAAAGAGTTATTGAGGAAATAATTATTTCTGCCGATAACAATCAAGAATACCAAGAATTTGGAAACGACTCTTTGGCGTCAATGCAAAGGGAAGATGTGATTGAGAAACTTCTCAAATCAGGGCTTTGGACTATGATTCGTCAAAGACCTTATTCCATAATTCCAAATCCTGAGGTTCAACCAAAATGTATTATTGTTTCTGGGTTTGATTCGTCTCCTCTTGGTGCAAACTATAATTTCCTGCTAAAAGGAAAGGGAGCAGATATTCAACTGGGAGTTGATGTTTTGAGAAAGCTAACCTCAGGAAAAATACATGTTAATGTTAGTGCAAAGGAAACTTCTTGCGATGAGCTTTTGAAATTGGAAAATGTTCAGATAAATCGTTTTGAAGGAGCTCATCCTGTAGGAAATGTCAGTGTTCAAATAGCTAAGCTTGACCCAATAAATAAGGGAGATACTATTTGGTATATTGATGCTCAAGACTTGGCTGTTATTGGAAGATTATTTGCATCAGGAAGGGTAGAGAAGGAAAGAATTATTGCTTTGGTAGGGCAGGAAGTTAAGTCTCCGGAATACTATAATATTAAGCATGGAGCTTGTATTTCCTCAATTGTAAAGGATAATGTAAATTCTGAAAACAATTTAAGATATATTAGTGGTAATATTCTAACTGGAAAGAAAATTAGTCAAAATGGTTTTATTGGAGCTTATGATAATTTGATTTCAGTAATAAAAGAAGGAGATTATTATCAGTTTTTAGGTTGGATAACACCTGGCTTTAAGAAGTTCAGTCTTTCAAGAACCTTCCTTTCTGGTTTTTGTAATCTTTTACCTACCAAATATAGAAAACCAGTAGAGATTGACACAAATCTTCACGGAGCAAAGCGAGCTTTGGTTCTAACTGGAGAATATGAAAAGGTATTACCTTTAGATATTTATCCAATGCAACTTATTAAGGCTTGTATAATTGAAGACATTGACCTTATGGAGCAATTGGGTATTTATGAGGTTGATGCTGAAGATTTCGCACTTTGTGAAGTTATTGATGCTTCAAAAACAGATATTCAACAAATAATTCGTAATGGACTTGAATTAATTAGAAAGGAGATGGGAGAATGAAATGGCTTAGAAACATATTAGATAATTTGAAGCCAAATTTTGAGAAGGGAGGAAAGTTCCCTTGGCTTCATTCAACCTTTGATGCCTTTGAAACCTTTGCTTTTGTTCCAAAAACAACAACATCTTCAGGAGCTCATTTTAGAGATGCCTTGGATATGAAGAGAACAATGACAATGGTTATTTTGGCTCTTATGCCTGCTCTTTTGTTTGGAACATATAATATAGGATACCAACATTACCATAGTATAAATCCAGAACTTTCTTTCTTTGATGGTTTTTGGAGTAATTTATGGTATGGAATAATTAAGATACTACCAATTATTGTGGTTTCTTATGTTGTTGGTCTTGCAATAGAGTTTGGCTTTGCTCAATGGCGTAAACACGAAGTTAATGAAGGATTTTTAGTAACGGGAATGCTTATTCCTATGGTTATGCCACCTGATGTTCCTCTTTGGCAAGTTGCTTTAGCAACAGCTTTTGCAGTTGTTATAGGTAAAGAGGTGTTTGGTGGAACAGGAATGAACTTCCTTAACCCTGCACTTTTAGCTCGTGCTTTCTTGTTCTTTGCTTTCCCAAGTTCAATGTCGGGAGATAATGTTTGGATAGCAGAAAAGGCAGACGCTTTCTCTGGAGCAACTCCTCTTGCAGAAATGATGAATGGAGCAAGCCTTCCTTCAACATCTTTCTTGGATATGTTTTTGGGAGTAATGCCAGGAAGTATTGGAGAAACTTCTTCAATTGCAATATTGCTTGGAGCAGCCTTTTTACTAATTACAGGTATTGCTTCGTGGAGAATTATGCTTTCTGTCTTTATTGGAGGAGCTTTAATGGGACTAACCTTTAATATTTTTGGTTCTAATCCTTATACTCAAATGCCTTTCTACTATCATTATGTAATAGGAGGATTTATGTTTGGAGCAGTCTTTATGGCAACAGACCCTGTAACTGCTGCACAAACCAATAAAGGAAAGTGGATATATGGAATATTGATAGGAGTAATGGCAGTATTGATTCGTGTTGTAAATCCAGCTTATCCAGAAGGAATGATGTTAGCAATATTATTGCTTAACGTCTTTGCACCACTTATTGACTACTATGTTGTAGATACAAATATTCGCAAAAGAATGAAACGTTGGAAAATAAAAGGAGGACAAAATGTTTAGTAATAGATATATCTTTATTTATGCCACAGTATTAGTTATTGTTTCTGCGGCAATTCTTACCCTTGCCTCCGTTGGTCTAAAGCCTTATCAGGACAAGAACATAAGGGTAGAAAAAATGCAACAACTTTTGGCAGCAGTGGGAATTGAGTCCACTCCAAAAGATGCTGAAGACTTATTTAATAAGTATTTTATAGAACAACATGCTGTAAATTCTAAGGGAGAGGTTATTGCAAGTGTTGTTAATGGAAAACAAACCTTAGGTACAATATCTCCATTTGGTTTGGACACAAAGAAACAATTAGCTCTTTACAAAGCAAATGATGTTTCTGCATCTCTACCTGTATATATATTTATGAAAGATGGAGTGAAATCTTATGTTGTTCCTGTTTTGGGAAATGGACTATGGGGAGGAATATGGGGAAATGTTGCTTTTTCACAAGACCTAAATACCATTGTAGGAGTAAATTTTGACCATAAGAGCGAAACACCAGGCTTAGGAGCAGAAATAGCTTTACCTAAATTTCAAGACCAATTTAAGGGAAAGACAATATTTGAGGATAATAATTTCACTTCTATTCAGGTAGTAAAAAGAGCTGATAAAAATAATCCACATCAAGTTGATGCTGTATCTGGCGGAACAATAACTTCAAACGGAGTTACTGATATGCTTAAAAATTGTTTGCAGTTCTATATACCTTACTTTAACTCTTTAAAACAATAATATTATGGCAGGATTAAATTTAAAACTAATAAAAAATCCTCTTTCTAAAGAGAACCCAATTACGGTTCAAGTATTGGGAATTTGTTCTGCATTGGCAGTAACAGCTAAGTTGCAACCAGCATTTGTTATGGCATTAAGTGTAACTGTTGTTGTAGTGTTTGCAAATCTTATTATTTCTTTATTAAGAAATACCATTCCACCAAGAATAAGAATTATTGTTCAATTAGTTATTGTTTCTCTATTAGTAATTTTGGTTGACCAAATCTTGAAAGCCTTTGTTTATGATGTAAGCAAACAGCTATCAGTATTTGTTGGTTTAATAATTACCAATTGTATTGTTATGGGGAGATTGGAAGCCTTTGCTATGAGCAATAAGCCTTTTGATTCTTTCCTTGACGGGATTGGCAATGGACTTGGATACGCTCTAATACTTATAACTCTTGGAGTTGTTAGAGAATTGTTTGGAAGCGGAACTCTATGGGGATACCAAATTATTCCAGAGTCATTCTATAATATGGGATACCAAAATAATAGTCTAATGATTATGCCTCCAATGGCTTTAATCCTTGTTGGAATAATTATTTGGGTACATAGGGCAAGAAATAAAGAACTTTGTGAAAAAGAATAACACATTTAAGAAAGGAAAGAAATTATGCAAGAAATAATTAATATATTCGTTAAGTCAATCTTTATTGACAATATGATATTCGCCTTTTTCTTAGGAATGTGTTCCTATTTGGCGGTATCCAAAACCGTTAAAACATCTATAGGATTAGGCATTGCAGTAGTCTTTGTTCTCCTAATCACAGTTCCTTTGAACTACATTATAGATAATTACCTGCTAAAAGAAGGTGCCCTTACTTGGATTAGTCCTAAGTTTGCAACCATTGATTTAAGTTATTTAAGCTTTATAATATTTATTGCAGTTATTGCAGCAATGGTTCAGTTGGTTGAAATGTTTATTGAAAAAACCTCTCCAGCTCTTTATGCACAACTCGGAATATTCCTTCCTCTTATTGCGGTAAACTGTGCAATACTTGGAGCATCACTATTTATGCAAGAAAGAGAATATAATAATATTGGAGAAGTAACTGCATTTGCTCTTGGCTCAGGAATAGGCTGGCTCTTGGCAATAGTTGGAATAGCAGCCATAAGAGAAAAACTTAGATATTCACAAGTTCTAAAGCCACTAAGAGGATTAGGAATAACCTTTATCATTACGGGACTAATGGCAATTGCCTTTATGAGTTTCTTAGGAATTAAATTGTAGAACAAAACCCAAGCTTAAAAAGAAATGATACAAATATTAATAATAAGTATAGCGGTATTTTTAATAATAATACTCTTGTTAGTGTGGATATTACTCTTTGCAAGAAAGAAGCTACTGCCACAAGGTGAAGTAAAACTAACCATTAATAATGAAAAAGAACTAACCGTACAGCCAGGCTCAACAGTCCTTTCAACCTTAGCTGAGAATAAAATTTACTTGCCTTCAGCTTGTGGGGGGGGAGGAACTTGCGGAATGTGTAAATGTAAGATTACAGAAGGAGGAGGAGATATTCTGCCAACCGAAAAACCTCATCTTAGCAGAAGAGAACAAATGGATAATTACCATTTGGGTTGTCAGGCAAAGGTACGTCAAGATATGAAGATAGAAGTGCCAGAAGAGATATTTGGAATTAAGAAATGGGAATGCGAAGTAGTATCTAATCATAATGTGGCAACTTTCATTAAAGAATTTGTAGTAAAACTACCAGAAGGAGAAACCTTAAACTTCCGTTCAGGAGGATATATACAAATTGATGTTCCAAAATGTGAGATTGATTACAAGACAATAGATGTAGAGCCAGAATTCCACGAAGATTGGGATAAGATGAATATATGGAACTTAAAGATGAAAAACCCTGAATTGGTATATAGAGCCTATTCAATGGCAAATCATCCAGCAGAAGGAAATATAATAATGCTCAATATTCGTATTGCAACACCACCATGGGATAGAAAAAAAGGGGAGTTCAAGCATGTTAACCCAGGGGTTTGCTCTTCTTACATTTGGTCTCTAAAGCCAGGTGATAAGGTTACAATATCTGGTCCTTATGGAGAATTCTTTATAAAAGACACTCAAAAAGAAATGATGTTTATTGGAGGAGGAGCAGGAATGGCTCCAATGCGTTCACATATCTTTGACCAGTTCAAAACAAAACATACCTCTCGAAAAGCAACATTCTGGTATGGCGGACGTTCTCTAAGGGAATTGTTCTATGTAGAAGACTTTAATCAAATAGAAAAGGAAAATCCAAACTTCTCTTTCCACATCGCATTAAGCGAACCAAAGAAAGAAGATAATTGGGAAGGTTATGTTGGATTTATACATCAAGTAATCTATGATAATTATCTTAAAAACCACCCAGAGCCAGAGGAAATAGAATACTATATATGCGGACCAAAGCTAATGACTGATGCAGTAATTAGAATGTTGGACAGCTTAGGAGTACCTTCAGAAAGTATTTTCTTTGACGATTTCGGTAATTAGAAGGAGGCTTTAATTTTCTATATCAAAATAAACGTTGTCAGTAATCTTATTGATAGCGTTTATTTTTTTGGGATAGAAATAATATGTTTTGAAAATAAAATCTTGCAAAATAAGTTATTAGTTTTGGTGTAAATATTGTTTTTACTACCTTTGCAATACAAAATTAAAAAAGAAAGAAGATGAAAAGAATAATTTTTTATTTGTTTTTGATGTTGGGACTCTCTTCCTGCTCCAAAAACTCTACTAAGGTAAATATTGAAATCCCTGAAATGAAAGAAGGAAAGATTTCTATTGTTTTTGCTAATCCAGACCAAGTCTCCAATACAAGTCCTTCAATAATTTATTCGGAGAATTTCAATAATTCTAAGGTTAAAATAAATCTTGACAGCATTAATTTTGATAAAGATTTTATAGATTGTGCCCTTTTGGTAACAAGTCTTGATGAGTCTTTCTTTGTGAATCTTCCTCTTCCTGTGGAAAAGGGCAAAACAATAGATGTTAAGCTAACCAACGTTGAGGGATACAAAAAAGGTGAAAAGATTAAAATAAGCTACAAAGGAACAAAACACGCTGAAGACTTTACTATATTTTGGGATAAGATACAAGACCAAATTATAGAGTTTGCAAATATGCCAATGGAGAAGATAAATGAGGGTTATAAAAACTTTGTACCTACCTATAAAACCTATATTGACAAATACCCTCAATCAGGCTTTCCATATATGTTACTTATTTCGCAGGTTAATAATATGCAGTTTGATAAGACAAATCCTCTTTTAGATTATATCAACAGCATTTGCCAAAGCTCCAAGGATAATCGTTGGAAGGAAGTCTTTTGTATGTTGGTAGGTGAGAAGAAATTGGCACAGGAAACTTCTAAGAAATTAGTCTTTCATGCAATTGACCTAAATGGAAAGACCTATACAGAAAGAGACGTTAAAGGAAAATTGATTTTAGTTGATTTTTGGGCTTCATGGTGTCGCCCTTGCAAAGAAGAGATGCCACATCTAAAGCAACTTAACGATAAATACAAATCAAAAGGTCTAACAATAATTGGAATATCCATAGACCGAACAGAAAGAGAATGGAGAGGACACATGTCTTCCAATCCAGTAGCTTGGCTTTCTTTGTATGGAGATGGAAATGTCTTCACAAAACGTTACGACTTCCAATATATACCTTATAATCTAATTGCAGACTCCGAAGGAAACATCATTGCAAAAAACCTTCACGGAGCAGAGTTGGATAAGTTTATGGAAGATTATTTTTCAAAATAATATTTAAGAGCTATGAAAAAGAATAAATCCACTCTTTTACCTAAAAAGCAAAAGCAGGGGATTTTTCTTTTAATAGGGATAGGCTTAGGAGTAATATTGATGATAAGTATTCTTCTTGTCAAAAATACTAAAACTCCACTAATTACAACTTTGAAAGAAAGGGCTGTATTTGAAGAAAAGACAGATAAAGCCTTTGTTCAGAACAAAGATAATACAAAGAATTTTTACGAAAAATCTCAATCAAAGAATAGGAGTTTTAACTTCCGGCCTTTTAATCCCAACACCATTACAAAGGAAGAGCTTATAGGCTTTGGACTAAGCGAAAAACAAGCTAGCAATTTTGTAAATTACACTAAGGCAGGAGGAGTTTTTAGAGAAAAGCAAGACCTAAAAAAACTCTATTTTATGAATGATTATATCTATAATCTTATGTCGCCCTATGTTATCATTCCACAGAATAAACCAATAAATACCCCAAAGTCAACAAATAATTTCTCGCAAAGCAATTACTCTTCAAAGTCCACACCAATATTTGACCTCAATAAAGCCGATACAATAGACCTTCAAGCCTTAAGAGGAATAGGGCCATCTTATTCCAAAAGGATATATAATTATGGGCAAAAGCTTGGAGGTTATGTTAGAATAGAACAATTAAAAGAAGTTTATGGAATGACGGATAGCCTTTACGAATCCATTAAGCCATACTTAATAATAGAAAACCCCAACCCAAGAAAACTAAACATCAATACATTTACTCTAAAACAACTCTCCTCACATCCCTATATTGATTTCTACTTAGCCAAAGCCATTATAAAACTTCGCTATGACCTAAAAACTTTTACAAGTTTGGAGCAAATACGTCAAATACATCTCTTAGACGACGAAACCTATCAAAAACTCCTTCCTTATTTGGAGTTATAGTGAAAAAACTCCAAATCTGATACATTACTTCTTTTTATCATTACTTTTCTTTATTTTGATTTTATCTCTTTTCCAATATATACTGTTTCTTCTAAGAGATAATGTATCATTTCTTTTTTCATTAAAGAATATTTTACCATATTTGGGCTTTGGAAAATCAAAATCAATTTCAAAGAGATTATAATCATTATCTTTAACTTTATATTTAACTGTTAATGCAGTATCTTGTATAGGTTGTGTAAGATAACCATCATAACAAAGGTACATCCTAAAATAAAAATCTTTGACTTCAATTAAATTTGGGATATAAAGACTATCATTATTAACATTGTATCTCAAAGTATCATTCACTATTATTGTATAATGTACAGAATCTTTAGAAGTCATTTTATCAGCTTTATTATAATTGGGATAACTTTCTTCTAAACTTTGCATAGGTTTATTAAATACTATAATAGTACCTTTGTAATTATGTTTTTTAGTTGTTACAATCATAAGGATATTATTTATATCATCTATATAACTCTTCAGAATTATTTTTCTATTGTTTTTACTTAATTTCCAAGTGCCATATGTCTCATAAGCCACAGTTCCTCCTCCTCGTAAACAAAAGAAAGTTCCATCTTCATTAATATCAAAACGAGTCAACCAACTATATTCTCTTATTGCATAAGTGCCATAAATATCTTGTTTATTCACTGTACATGAATGCAATAGAAAACTGCACATATTAAAAATAAAATCTTCGTCATGCGGGTTTTATACTTCCGCACTATATTATTATTAGGATTTGTAATCTGATACTTATTCATATATAATTTATTTCAAGTGTCAAAGTTAAGGGTTTTATTTTGAATAAGGCAAGATTTTGTAAAAAAAGATATTAGGCTTAGCTGAAAAAAGGTACTGCAAAATAAAATTTATCTCCTAGATAAATAAATTTTTGCCCTAGATAATTTTATTTATCCGCCGTATAATTTTATTTAAGTCAAGTTTATTTTCAAAAAGACTAAGGTTATTTTAAAATAAGTTAAGTTTAATTTTGGGTAAATAGGGTTTGGTTTATGTAAATTAATAGTATTGTTTTTTCAAACTTAATTAAAAATTTTATGCAATTCTAATAAGCAGAACTTAAAACAAAGAAAAATTGTACTAAAATAATCTGTTATTAGAAATAAACTTACTAACTTTGCAAATTATAAAAACGTATTTTTTTAGTTGAAGTTATTATCAAATTATACAACAAAATGACAACAAAAACATTTAAAGAGAAAGAGAGTGTTGTAGTACGATTCGTTGGAGACTCTGGCGATGGTATGCAACTTTCGGGAACTCTTTTCTCCGAAACAGCTGCTTTAGATGGAAATGATATTGCTACGTTTCCTGATTATCCCGCTGAAATTAGAGCTCCTCACAATACTATTGCTGGGGTTTCTGGTTTCCAAGTTCAAATAGGAAAGAGAATTTATAGTTCAGGAGATAATTGCAATGTTTTAGTTGCAATGAATCCAGCTTCCTTAAAGTCTAACCTAAAATGGGCAAAGAAAGGAGGAATAATTATTGTAGATGCTGATACATTCACTGATGAGGCTATAGAAAAGGCTGGTTATACTAATAATCCATTAGAAGATGACTCGCTTTCAAGTTATATATTGATAAAAGCTCCTATAACTTCAATGACTGTTGAAGCTGTTAAGGATATTTTTACCGACAAAAAGTCTGCTGAACGTTCAAGAAATATGTTTGCTTTGGGTATGATATTCTATATTTATAGTAAGGATTTAACTCATACAGATTCATATTTAGAGAAGAAGTTTAGTAAGAAACCAGATGTTGTTGCTGCCAACAAGGCTGTTGTTAGAGCAGGATATAATTTCTGTGAGAATACAGATGTTCTTCAAGCACAACAGACAATTGTTGGTCATGCTGAAATGCCAAAAGGCAAATATAGAAACATTACAGGTAATATTGCAACAGCATGGGGACTGCTTGCAGCAGCAGAAAAAGTTAATCTTCCTTTGTTCTTGGGTTCTTACCCTATCACTCCTGCAACAGATGTTTTGATAGAGTTAGCAAAACATAAATCACTTGGAGCAAGAGTTTTTCAAGCAGAAGATGAGATAGCTGGAATATGTTCTGCAATAGGAGCATCTTTTGCTGGAGCTATGGCTTGTACATCAACTTCTGGGCCTGGTTTATCATTAAAGAGTGAAGCAATAGGTTTGGCGGTAATGACAGAGCTACCACTTGTAATTGTGGATGTTCAAAGAGGAGGTCCTTCAACAGGATTGCCAACAAAAACAGAACAATCTGACCTTTACCAAGCTTTGTTTGGAAGAAATGGAGAGGCTCCTTGTATTGTTATTGCAGCATCTTCTTCTGCAAATAGTTTCTACTATGCATTTGAGGCAGCAAGACTTTCATTGGAACACATGACTCCAACAATTCTTTTAACAGATGGTTATTTAGGAAATGGCTCTCAACTATTCCGTATTCCAAAGATGTCAGACCTTCCTGAAATTAAACCACCTTTTGCAACGCCTAATGACCCAACATATATGCCTTACAAACGAAATCCAGAAACTCTTGTAAGAGAGTGGGCAATTCCAGGAATGGACGGATTGCGTCATAGAATTGGAGGATTGGAAAAATTGGACGGCAAGGGAAGTGTTTCAACAGAAAACAAGAACCACCAAATAATGGTAAACAACAGAGCACAAAAGGTTCAAAAGGTTGCTGACAGACTTCCTGACCAAAAGGTAATGGGAGATGAAGATGCAGACCTGTTGGTAGTTGGTTGGGGAGGAACAGAAGGAGCATTGAAGCTTGCTGTTGAAGAATTGAGAGATGAAGGAAAGAAGATAGCTTTCTCTCATTTCAACTACATTATGCCATTGCCAAAGAACACTGGCGAAATAATGAGAAAATACAAAAAGATATTAGTTTGTGAATTGAACTCAGGACAATTTGTAAACTACTTAAGAATGAACTTTGAAAACGTGTCATTCCTTCAGTACAATAAAGTACAGGGACTACCTTTTGAAGTTAGCGAATTAAAAGAAAAGTTTAATCAAATTTTAGGAGAGAAATAATATGGCTATAGAACATTCACCCGTACAACTTACAAAAGCAGATTTTGCAAGTGACCAAATGGTAAAATGGTGTCCAGGTTGTGGAGACCATGCAATTTTAGCATCAATATTAGGAATATTTCCTGAAATAGGATATAAGAAAGAGAACTTCTGTGTTGTTTCAGGAATTGGTTGTTCTTCACGTTTTCCTTACTATGTAAACACTTATGGTTTCCATGGTATTCACGGACGTGCAGGAGCAATTGCAACAGGAGTAAAGATAGCAAACCCTAAACTAAGTGTTTGGATAGCTTCAGGAGATGGTGATGCAACAGCAATTGGAGGTAACCACTTCATTCACCTTAT
>CAYFWD010000028.1:0-21524 GCA_964346795.1 uncultured Bacteroidaceae bacterium | reverse complement strand
GATAAGACTATGTATTGAGATGTTCTATGACGAACGGAATATTGTTTGAAGTTTTCTGTAAATGTGTAGCTACTTCTTTCTCTTGTGTTGAATATGTCGGAAAATCTAAGGCTAAGATTACCTTTTTTGTTAAGTATATCTTTCTTTACTGAAAGGTCTAACCAATACATTGGGTCGGAATATCCTTGAATGTTTTCTCTTTTAGGAATGTATTGACCAGATATTTGAATAATCCAGTTTTTGGGAATACTAATGGTTGTATTTAATTTAGCATCCCAGTTGATAGTTTTAACAAGTTTTCCTCCAAATTCTCTTCCATCTTCATACATTCCATAGAGGTTTCCGCTCAAATTAGCTTTCCACCACTTTGTTATTTTTTGGTCTATGATTAGCTCAGCTCCATAGTTTGAACTTTTAGCAAGATTTAGACTTGTTGTAGCTATTCTTTGTCCGTCTGCATATTCTGCTCCTGCAATATCCCACACCCAATCAAAGCCATACTTTTCACTATTGGCTTTATTCCATAGAAAACTGAAATTAGTTATTGAATTATTAGTTATTCTATAGTATAGTGAAGTGAATATTGTTGTCGTTGGGAACATTTTAGAGTATCCTACTTCAAAGGCATCGGTATATTCTGGCAATATATCTGGATTTCCAAAGCGTATATAGGAAGGATTATTTATATCAATGTATGGAGATAATGACCAAGGGTTAGGTCTTCTTATTCTTCTTGAATATGAGATTTGTCCTGATTGTGTTTCTGTAAAGTTATAGGAGATATGGAGTGTAGGATAAATACTAAAATAGTTCTTTGTGTCTTGGTCTTTTGGGAAAATCATTTCTTCATTATTTTGTGTTTTGGAGCCATCTCTAAAAACTTGCTCTAATCTTAGTCCGAGTTGAGCAGATAGTTTTTTGTTAAAGTTGTAGCCCAAAGTTCCATAAAGAGCATGAATGGATTCTTTATATTTGAATATATAACTCATACTATCGTTCCTAATCATATCTCTTGAAGGAAAGAAATCATAATTTCCATTTGTATTTATGTAGTTTAGGTTATATCCTGCCTCAAGTTTTAGTTTCTCAGAGAAAGGATGTACATAGTTTAGGGTGAGAAAAGCTCTGTCAGAATTAGTTTTTGATACATTATTTAAGAAGAAATTTTCTTCAGAGCCTTCCATAAAACTTCTTATTTGAGTATTCTCATTTGAAAAACTACCAATATTCCAGTTTGCATCAAGGGTAAGAATTTGGTCTCTCTTATCAAATTTCTTTTCATAATAAAGAGTAAAGTTTTGGAAGAACATTCTTCTTGTACTGGTTTCTAATCCGTAGTAATTATTAGGGTTAAGAGAGTCAAGAGGATTGTTTTTATCCCAAGAGAATAAGTCTTCTTTGTTGTCGCCCTTTGGAGGATTTCCTCCTCTTCTTAAATTATAGGATAAACTAATTGTGTTTTTGTTATTAATATACCAATCTCCACCAATTTTAAATCCCCTTCCCAATCTGCTACCATTAGAAAAGCGGTCTTGCATTAGGGTTTGATTGGTGTTAAGCATAGTCTTTTCGTTATAACTATTGTTTGAGGTTTCAAAATATCTTATATCGCCGTTAAAAAACAATGCAAATTTCTTTGTAGAATAGTTTAGTTGAGCAGAAATACTTGATTGAGGGAAAAGGAATTTATCAGTATTCATTTTTTCATTTTTTCTTATCTCATTATTTATTCCAACTCCAGTGGAAGCAGAAACAGAACCATTAAATCCTCTATTTCCCTTTTCTTTTAATACAATATTAATAATACCACTCATTCCTTCAGGATTATATTTGGCAGAAGGATTTGTAATGACTTCAACACTTTTTATCGTTGAAGAAGGTATTTGTTCCAAAACAGTTTGCAGGTCGCTTCCAAGAAGTTCACTTGGTCTTCCATCAACCAAAACAGTAACATTACCACTTCCTCTAAGGGACACATTACCATCTTGGTCAACGCTAACAGAAGGAACATTTTCCAAAACATCTGTTGCGGAACCACCACTACTTATTATATTTTTATCCACATTCACAACTCTTTTGTCTAACTGGTATTCCATCATACTTCTTTCAGCAGTAATTTCTACTCCTTCCAAAGTTTCTGCACCCATATTCAAATTAATTGTGCCTAAGTTTATATCTTGTTTTGTAATATTTATTGTTTTGTATATTTCCTTATAGCCTATAAAAGTAAAACGAACAAGATATTTTCCAGCATCAGATATTAAACTGAAATTTCCTTGCTCATCTGTTATAGTTCCATTTACCATAGAGGAGTCTTTGGGTCTAAGAATAACAACATTTACATATTGCATAGCCTCATTATTTGTTGCATCAACAACTTTTCCAACAACTTTTCCCTTAGGTTTGCTAATATTCCCACTTACAGGATTTTTTTGATTAGGGTTTTCTGGTGGTTGTTGAGCAAAACCTATCATTGAAGAAAAAAGTAATAAAAACAATACACTAAAAACTCCTATTAGTACTGAATTAGTTAAATTATTCATATTTGTTTTTGTTTAATTTGATTTGCAAAATTACTATATTTATAGAGTTAAAAAACAAGAAAAATAATCAATTCTTAATTTTTTAACATATAGTTAGACAAGAAAATTTGAAAAGGTTTACAGAAAATGGGAAATATTTCTGTATATTTGCCTTTTCAAACAGATAATATTTTTAAGAAAAAAGTATGAAAAGAGTTTTGTTATCAATAGTAATGCTACTATTCTCCATTATTAGCGTAGCCCAGATAGATGTTACTTGGGGAGAAAGATTTTATAATATAATTGAAACTTGCGAAGATGCTCAAATTGTTATGGAAGACCACGATGGATATTATATGTGGTATTTGCTAAATGAGTATGAAGGAGGTGGTGAGTTCAAGCTCAAATACTATATGGCAAGAATAGATAAAAACAAGAATATTCAAAAGATATATAGAATGGACTTCGGACATTCTTCTTTCAAAATAGAACATTCTTGGCGTTCGGGAGAACTTATAGGTTTTATTCTAAGTCGTGTTACAGAAAATAAAGCAATTCCAAAGAAAGGAAGTTCAAGAGCAAAAAAACAAGCTCAAACAATAACCACAGGAAAAGCAAATCTTTATTATCAGTTTTTTCACACAAAAGATATGCGATTGATAGGTGAAAAACCAATGAGGTTTAAATCCTATGAGTATTTTTCAGTTGATGGACAAAAGCCTTATCTTTTTAATTTTTCAGAAAACAAATCTAAATTGGCTTTTGGTTTTTTTACAAATGATACTTCTGGTAAAGGAGTTAATATAGAAATATATGATGACCAAATGCGTCTTTTGTGGGAAAAGACACATAAACTTTCTATTAGCAATGAGGGTTATCTAATTAAAGATATTGCTGTAAGTAATGATGGAAGAAGGAGTTTAATAGCTATTAATTCTTTTTCTACCAACAAGAAAAAACAATATACCGATGGAAAGATACATTTGGTTTGGTTAAATGAGTTTGAGGAAAGAAGACACGAAGAACAATTAGAAAAGGCATGGGCAACAGATATTAAATGTGCTTTTGGTTTTGAAGAAGACTATTTGGTTGCTGGTTATTACGGAACATCTACAGCTAAACCTGGTCTTGCCGTTGGAGCTTTTTCTTTTCTTTATGACCATAGAAGAGGTTTTATGAAAAACACCTCAACCTTAGAATTCAAGGAATACGAGACAGATGATGATATTGATGGAAGGACAGGACTCCCTTTCCCTAGTGATATGGTTGCAACTGTAGACCATCTTTATCCAATGATTGGAGGTAACTGCATAATGATAGGCGAACAAAAGTTTGCATCAAGAATTCAACCTCCAGCAAGAAGAGGAGAGAAACCTACGGGAGAAAATGCTAATTTCTTCAGAGATATTATAATCACAAATGTTGATAAAACAGGTTTCATAAGTGGAAGCTCTTATATTCCTAAACGCCAAAAAACATATAGAGAAAGCGACCAATTTAATTCTTATGCACTAACAAAAGACAGATATGGAGTTTATATAATGTTTAATGACCATCAGGCAAACTATAAGGGTAACACTTTTGTCCCTGCAAGAAACTACGATTCCGATAAGTCAAGAACACAAGTTAATTTCGTACAAATTTATAGTGATGGCTCTTGGCGTTGGCATGAGGTGTATAATTCAAGGATGAACAGGATGCCTTTCTTCAAAACACTATTCCTTTCCTTTGAAAAAGAAATTCTTTTCTTAGGACACTATCAAGATAATAACATAATAGGAAGTATAGGTACACGCTAATAAAAAGGGAAAATGAAAAGAATAATATTTTTAATTACATTTGTTGCAATATGTTTTTATGCTTATTCGCAAAACACAACAAAAGTTTTATATCTTGGTAATAGTTACACATACACTAATGATTTACCAAATGTCCTTGAAAAAATAGCTCAAAGTCAATCAAGAGAAATATCATCAACAGAATTTCTTTCAGGAGGAGCTCGTTTTATGACACATTGGAATAATCCTTCAGTAATAAGTAAGATACAAGAAGGAGGCATTGACTTTATGATTCTTCAAGGGCAGAGTCAAGAAGCAGCATTTCCACAAGGACAATTTATGAATGAAGTTTATCCTTATGCAAAAAGCTTGGACTCGCTTTTCAAAGAACATAACCCTAATGGAAAAGTACTTTTCTTTATGACATGGGGCTATCGTTATGGAGACCAAGTAAACTGCCAATTCTATCCTCCATTCTGTAACTTTTTCTCAATGACTCAAGAGCTATATAATAACTACCGACAAATGGCACTTGACTTTAACTCTTCTGTTGCACCAATAGGAGCTGCTTGGCGTTATTCCATAATATTAGACTCTAATTATGTTCTTCATAGCTCTGACAACTCACATCCTTCAATTGATGGAACCTACCTTTCAGCTTGTGTTCTTTACTCTTCAATCTTTAAGGAAGAAGTAAATTCATCCTTCTATGGAAGTCTAAGTGCGGAAAGAGCCCAAAGATATCAAGGAATTGCAAACGATATTGTAATGGATAGCTTGGCTCATTGGAATCTAACACTTAGCACAGATAATCTAATTGCAGAAAATAACATTAATGCAAATGTCTATTATTCTGAAAAGGAAGATGCAGTAAAGATAGAAATTCAAAATATAGACCAAGACATTAATATCTCAATATTTGATGCTAATGCAAAACTAATAACTCAAAAGACAGCAAAACCCAATAATAATAAAATTCAAACTTCAATAAATATCCCAAATATTAAAAAGGGACTTTACATTATAAAAATCCAATCAGACAATTTCTTGAAAACATTTAAGGTAATGATTTAGAAGTTATTTTTATTCATTAGAAATTATAATGTCAAGACTTAAGAAAATAGATGCTTTAATATTAGAGGCAGCCAACAGCGATAAAAATGTTATAATTAGCGGAGATATAGGAGCAGGGAAAGAACATACAGCCCAATGTATCCACCAAAAATCCTCTTGCCAAAATCAGCCTTTTGTAATTCTCAACATAACAACACTAACAGTCGTTGCTAAGAGATACTCCTATTTGGATAAGGCAGAAGGAGGAACAATTTATTTAGATGAGATTGGCAATTTGGAGAAAGAAGGGCAGTTGGAATTGATTGAGTTTTTGAAAACAAGGAGTATAAAAGATACCAAGACTAATAAAGAAAAGAAATATAATGTTAGAATTATTGCTTCTACCAAGAAAGACCTTAAAGAAGAGATAAAGAAAAACCATTTTAGTGAAGAGCTATATAATCTTCTTAGTGAGATAGAAATAGAGCTTATGCCTTTAAAAGACTATGGAGAAGAAATAATAGACTTAGCCAATATTTTTATTTTAGAATACTGTAAGAAAAATCGCAAACCCCTCAAACACCTAAGTAAAAGAGCAGAAGAAGTATTACTTTCCTATCATTACCCACAAAATTTTAGAGAGCTAAAAGCCATAATAGAACTAACCCTGATGACAGCAGAATCTTCAGTTATATACCCAGAAGAGATTTATCTCCCACAAAGTACTCAAACAGAAGATTTTTTTGCCAAAGAAAGAACACTCAAGGAATATGAAGCGATAATTATATCCCACTATCTTGAAAAGTATGATAATAAGGTTTATTATGTAGCAGAAAAGTTGGGAATAAGTAAAAACAAAATCTACAATTTGATTAACCAAGGTATAATCAAACAATCTTCTTAATTTTCTGTAATTTAATTGTAGAAAAATTAACCTTAACTTATTTCAAAATAAGCTTAGTTTATTTCAAAAAAGACTTAACTTAGATAAAAAAAGACGGCATATAAATTTATTTATCTAGGAGAAAAATTTTATTTTGCGGTACTTTTTTACAACTAAAGGCAAAGAATATCATTTCCTGAAATAGGTTTACACTTTTTTTGTTATTACTAATTTAAATTTACGTTTAAATTTTAATATTGCTGTCCGATGAAATTTTTTGATTATACGAAAAAAATAGGGCTGACACGTTTAGATGTTCAGCCCTTTTGTTTAATTTTGTTTTTTTCACCAAACATATTAAACAATGCTCCAAAGTAATCATTTTATCGGACAGCAATAATTATTTTATTCTTTCTGAATATTCAGATGTTCTAGTGTCAACCTTTATTCTTTCGCCTGTTTCAATGAAAAGAGGCACTCTTATCTTTGCTCCTGTTTCAACAGTAGCTTCTTTAGTTGCATTTGTTGCTGTGTTGCCTTTTACTCCTGGTTCGGTGTAAGTTACTTCCATTTCAATAAAGGCTGGTAGTTCGCAAGAAATAGGGGTTTCGGTGTCAGCATGAACTATCATTTCAACATATTGCCCTTCCTTTAGAAGTTGTGGTGCGTTGATGATGTCTTCTTGAATTGTTATTTGTTCAAAGGTTTCAGCGTGCATGAAATTATATCCTGAATCATCTTTGTAAAGGAATGTGTAAGGACGTCTTTCTATTCTTGCTATTTCTATTTTTGAGCCTGCTAAAAAAGAATGTTCAATTGTTTTTCCTGTCTTAAAACTTTTGAGTTTGGTACGTACAAAAGTATTACCTTTCCCTGGTTTAACATGAAGAAACTCTATTACAGAGAGTAAATCTCCATTCATCTCTATACAAACTCCATTTTTAATGTCTGTTGTTGTTGCCATAAAATAAATAGTTTTCTATTATTATTAATTATTATTTTCTACTTCTTTTTTTGTTTCTTTCAAGCGTTGTTTTAAAAATTCATTTTCCTCAGTTATCTCTTTATGGTATTTTTGAAAATAGTTAGCTTTTAGGGTGCTTCCTATCATTCTTAGTATACACACTGCTAAAAGGCAGGTGAGAATAATCTCTGAACTTGGTCTTGAAAAAATATAGTATCCAATTATAGCTATTATTCCTATGTAGGATATTATGTCTAATAGTTTTGATACTTTTAGTGTGTTCATATTATTTGTAATGTTCAATGGTTTGCAAAAATACTTCTTTTTCCCTTTTTAACAAAATATTTGAATAAATGACGAATTTTTTATCTATATTTGCAAGTTGAGAAATAGAATGTTTTAGTCTTAATTAAATAAACTATGAAGAAAATCTTCTTATATATTGTTGTGAGTTTAATTGCCTTAGGAGGCTTTTCACAGAATGTTATTGACCTTGATGATCAAAAACTAACCGACTTTACAAATAAACTTATTAAGCTTCCTTTTACTGAAAGAGATGTTATTATTAAGGCTTGTGAGATTTTTGAGAAAGATTTCGCAAATGACCCTTATGTTGCAGACTGGGCTTTTCAAGTCCTTTACTATTATCATGAAATAAGTTGTGAGGACAAGACAATAACTCTTCACAAAACTTTTTCAGATAATGAGATTAGAGGTTATTTCCATAAGGATATTTGGGTTTTACCTAAGCTTAAGTCTAATATTTCTTCTTTTATTTCTGAATATGCTAAGTGGGGATATAGGATTTCTTCTTATGAGGATACATCTTATTATATGGAGGTAGACTCAACTTATTTGATTAAGCGTCTTTCAAAATATCTTTCAAAAGACTATGCTTATTACTTTACTAACTATGTTGCTGACTTAGGAGTAGCTCCTTATTGGCATTGCAAACTAAATGTTCCTATTTCTGAAATTATGCGTAGAGTTCAGTGGAGAGACCTTTTGTTAGACAGAAACCCTGATTTTGTTAGAAACGATTTAGTTACTCGTGAGATAGAGTATTTGTTGTTTTCCATAACCAAAGGTTTGGAGCATACTCCTATCTATGGGGAAAATAAAGATGAGATGAAGGTCCATGACCCAAGAGAAGGGTTTGACTTTACAAAGATTTCTAATGAGTCGGAGATTATCCTGCCTGAATATAAGGATGCAATCCAATCATATTATAGAGCAAACCCTGAAACAACATGGGGTTTGTATCTAACAGACTTTATGCATCGTTTGGCTCTAAACAAGTATCGCTTCTCCAATGAGATTGATGAGTTTGTCTTGGAAAGCCTTTTCCCAAGCAATAGAAAGAATATAGATCCTATACTAAAGTATAAGGACATGCTTATTGACAATTTAATGAATTAGTAATAGCAATGAAAAAGTTTTTTTTAATTCTGTTGTGCATTCTTTGCACACAAAATATCTTTGCCCAAAAGCAAATAACTTTAGAAGACATTTGGTCAAAAGGAACATTTAGAGCTAAGAACATTAACGAGATACGCTCAATGAAAGATGGTGAGCATTACTGCATTCTTAGGTCAAAAGGTATCGATAAATATGAGTATAAGACAGGAAAAAAGAAAGATACAATCATGGACTTTACTTCTTTAAACTTTGGAAATGAGGGAAGGAATACAGTTGTAGATTACCAGTTCTCCCAAGATGAAAAGAAGATATTGATTGCTGTAAACCCAGAATATCTCTACCGACATTCTTTCTTTGCGGATTATTACATTTATGAAATTGACACAAAGAACTTCTATCCGATAGGAGATAATGAAGGGAAACAGCGTTTGGCAGACTTTTCTCCTGATGGAAACAAGGTATCTTGGATAAGAAATAATAACCTGTATATAACAGATATATCTTCTTCGGAAAGAAAAACAACCCAGATAACCTTTGATGGAGAGTTCAACAAAGTAATCTATGGAACTTCCGATTGGGTCTATGAGGAGGAACTTTCTTTGGTTAAGGGCTACGCCTGGAACAAAACAAGTACGAAGCTTGCATACTATCGCTTTGATGAAACCAACGTCAAGGAGTACACTATGCAGATATGGGGAGAGCTCTATCCTCAAAATTACACCTTCAAATATCCTAAAGCAGGAGAGGATAACTCAATAGTAGATGTATTTGTTTACGACCTTTCAACTCAAAAACATAGGCAAATAGACTTGGGAAACGACAAAGATTATTACCTACCAAGGATACAATGGTCTAAGGACGAGAACCAATTAATCATACATAAACTCAACCGTCTTCAAAACCAATACGATATTTTAGCAGTAGATACTAAGGACTATACCTTATATAATATATATTCCGAGACGAATAAATACTACATCAACGAACCGCAAGAGGTGGAATTCCTTGACGATAACTCTGCTTTTGTCCTTCAATCAGAAAGAAGTGGTTACTCACATTTCTATCTTGTAAGCATGAAAGACAAGAGCATTAAGCCGATAACTTCCGGCAATTACGACACCGATAAACTATGTTACCTTGACCAAAAACAGAAAAAGCTCTACTATACTGCCGCCGAAAGCTCGGCAATCAACAGAGAACTCTGCGTTATTAACCTCGATGGGAAAAGGCAAAGAACAATTTCAAAGCAGGAAGGTACCAACGACGCTGCCTTTAGTAAGACAGGGAAGTACTATATTGCTACTTATTCAAACGCCCAAACACCAAATATCTTTACTGTAAACAATCAAAAAGGAGATGTATTGGTAACCTTGGAGGATAATGCAGCCCTAAAAGATACCCTTAAACTTTTCGCACAAGAAACCAAAGAGTTCGGTAGCTTTAACACTTCCGAAGGAATAAGCCTTAATTATTGGATGATAAAGCCTTCTAATATGGAAAAAGACAGGAAGTATCCAGTACTTTTCTACGTTTATGGTGGTCCTGCAAGCCAAGAAGTACTCAACTCCCAAAGACGTGCAAGCGATATGTACTGGGCTATGATGCTCGCACAAGAAGGCTATATCACAATATGCGTTGACCCTCGTGGAACAGGAATGAAGGGAGAAGAGTTCAGAAAGTGCACCTATTTGGAACTTGGAAACAGGGAAACACAAGATTTGATAGAGGCAGCAAAGTATTTTGGCGAGTTTGACTACATCGATAAGGAACGCTTGGGAGTATTTGGGTGGAGCTACGGAGGATATATGTCTACTCTGGCTATCACAAAGGGGGCGGACTATTTCAAAACGGCGATAGCTGTAGCCCCGGTAACGAACTGGAGGTACTACGATAATATCTACACCGAACGCTTTATGCGAACTCCACAAGAGAATGGCCCTAACTACGACAGCAACTCCCCTATACATCATGTGGACAAACTTAAGGGCAATTACCTGCTCATACACGGAACAGCCGACGATAACGTCCACATACAAAACTCAATGGACCTGGTTGATGCACTGATTAGAGCAGGAAAACACTTTGAAATGTTCTACTATACCAATAAAAATCATAGCATATATGGAGGAAATACAAGGCTTCATCTCTACAAAACAATGACCGATTTCCTCAAAAGAAAGCTCTAATAAACCCCTTTTTTACCTAAGATGATAAATAAATTCATTAACTACGTCAAAGAACATAACCTCTTTGAACAAGACCAAACCATACTCCTAGCCGTTAGTGGAGGAGTGGATTCCATGGTAATGTGCGACCTTTTCCTCAAAGCAAACTTCTCCTTTGCAATAGCTCACTGCAACTTCAACCTCAGAAAGGAAGAGTCAGTAAGGGACGAAAACTTCGTCAGAGAATACGCCAAAGCAAATAAAATCACCCTTCACGTCAAGCATTTTGACACCTATGCCTACATGAAAGAGAAAGGAAAAAGCACTCAAGTGGCAGCCAGAGAGCTTCGGTATGAGTGGTTTGAGGAACTTCTCAAGCAAGAAGATTACGCCTACGTGGCAACAGGACACCACTTCGGAGACTCCATAGAAACTCTATTTATGAACATACTCAGGGGAACAGGCATCTCAGGCCTCCACGGAATAATCCAAAAAGTGAACAAAGTGATACATCCCCTTCTCTTTACCGATAGAGAAGAGATACTAAAATACCAGCAGGCTAACCATATTTCCTACGTAGAAGACTCCACCAACGCCTCCACCAAGTACACACGCAACAAAATACGCCACGAACTAATCCCCTTGATGAAGGAAATATCCCCCAACTTTGACAGGATTATGCGAAAAGAAGTAGAGCGATTCAGAGAAACGGAGGTAGTATTCCGCTCGGTAATCAACCAAGCAAAGACCACACTCTTGGAGATAGAGGGCGATAGAGTTCAGATATCCATACCCAAACTTATGGAATACACCCCACAGAGGATATTCCTTTACGAAATACTCAGCGACTTTGGCTTCAATGAATCAACCATAAACTCCATAGAGGACGCCCTTTTGGAGACCTCGGGCAAGCAGTTCTACTCCGAAACCCACCGCTTAGTAAAAGACAGGGACTACCTTCTTATAGTAAAAAACAAACCCCATAACCTCAATCAATACCGCATAGACAGCTCTCAGAGTAACCTTGTAGCCCCAATTAAGCTACATATTGAAGTATTTAGAGAGCTTAATTACGTCAAGATACCTAAGGAAAAGAGCGTAGCTATGCTTGATTACGACAGGTTAAAGTTCCCTTTACTTTTGCGTAAATGGCGTAAGGGCGATAGCTTTTACCCCTATGGATTCAAAGGAGAGAAGAAGATTTCGGAGTTTTATAAGAACCTTAAGTACTCCATTTTAGATAAGGAAAATCAGTGGTTGCTCCTCTCTGGGGAGGAAATAGTCTGGGTCGTTGGGCAAAGAATAGACGACAGATACAAGATTACCAAAGACACAAAAACCATATATAAGCTGGAATTAGACTAAATTCCCCCTGCACATTAACCATTAATAATTAACCATTTACCCCTATTACCGCCGTCTGCTCACAAAATAGACGCCCTCTAAACACAAAGTATCCGGAGGATAAACATAAAGTAGCCGGCGGGTAAAAGTGGTTTAGCCGGCATCTATTTTTTGAGTAGAGGGCAAAGAGAGATTATTAATGGTTAATGGTTAATTATTAATGGTTAATTATTAGGGGTTAATGAGTGGGGGTTTTTGGTGGTTAATGGTTAGGGGAGAGTGGATAAATATTTTGGGTAAAAATGTGATTTGTCAGGAATTTTGTTTATCTTTGCTGAGTTTATTGGATTGTTTAACTTAATATTTTTGATTATGAAACTGGAATTAAAAGGCTTTGAGGGCTTATATACTAAGAACGAATTGGGCAGGATTTGTGCCGATTTGGCTAAGTGCCACTTAAATATTGTTAAGGGTGATGGGCTTGGAAATGATTTTTTGGGTTGGGTTAACCTGCCTCAGAGTTTGTCAAAGGGCTTGATTTTGGACTTGGAGGCCGAGGCTTTTAGGGTCAAAAGCCAGTCGGAAGTATATGTTGTTATAGGGATTGGTGGCTCTTATTTGGGGGCTAAGGCTATTATTGAAGCTCTGCAAAATAGCTTCAACACTATGAAAAGGGAGAGAGTTTATCCTTTGGTTTTGTTTGCTGGACATAATCTTTCGGAGGATTATATGGCGGATTTGATAGAGGTTCTTGATAAGAAGAACTATTCTTTAGTAGTTATTTCCAAGAGTGGGACTACGCTTGAATCGGCCATTGGGTTCAGGATTTTGAGAAATCACCTTGAGAATAAATATGGTAAGGAAAAGGCTAGGGAGAGAATTATTGCTATTACTGATGCAAATAAGGGGGCTTTGAAGGAGATGGCTACTAAGGAGGGATACAAAACTTACGTTATTCCTGATGATATTGGGGGAAGGTTTTCTGTTCTTTCTCCTGTGGGTTTGTTGCCGGTTTGTGTGGCGGGGTTTGATATTAGGGCTTTGATTCAGGGTGCAAAGAGGATGCGTCATAACTTAATGAATGAGGCTTGTTTTGAAAATAACCCTGCCTGGCAATATGCGGCAATGCGTTATTTGATGCACTCTAAGGGCAAGGGAGTGGAGTTTATGGTTAGTTATTTGCCTAATCTTTACTGGTTTATGGAGTGGTTTAAGCAGCTCTTTGGTGAGAGTGAGGGTAAGCAGGGAAAGGGTTTGTTGCCTTGTTCTATGACAAATACTACTGACTTACACTCTCTTGGGCAGTATGCTCAAGATGGGAAGAGGCAGTTTTTTGAGACTGTTCTCCACGTTAAGAAGTCTTCCAAAAGGGTTAGGATTCCGTATTCTGAGGAGGACAGGGACGGATTGAACTATCTTTCGGATATGAGTTTGACGGAGATAAATCACAGGGCTCAGGAGGCTACTATGATGGCTCATTTGGCTTCTGATGTTCCTCAAGTAAGGATTTCTATTGATTCTCTGGACGAATATAACCTTGGACAGCTAATCTATTTCTTTGAGTTCTCCTGTGCATTGAGTGCGTATATGCTTGGTGTTAATCCTTTTGACCAGCCTGGTGTGGAGCATTACAAAAGGAATATGTATGAGTTGCTGGGGAGGAAATAGGGTTTTTATGCCTTGAAGAAGGTGTTTTTACTTCTTGTTTCTTATGATTTTCTGAACTTTCAAAACAGCATAGAGAAGGAGGGATATTGCTGTAAAAGAGATAAATATGTAGTTAAAGTTATTCTCTTTTGTCAGCAGGTTTCCTAAAACATCAAATAAAGTGAAGAGTATGCACAGTGCAGCAAAGGAATTCTTTTCACTTCTAATTGCTTTTGCACATCTAAACTTGAGGGAAGGTTTCCTATATTGTTTAATCTTAGGTATGAATGCAGGTACTGAGTTTGCCCATTGGAGGTAGTTGTCGCCGAATTTTTCTCTTAGGTACTCTTCTTCTGCGTACATTATTCTTTCGTAATAGAGCCAGTAGGTTAGGCAAAAGACAAGGGTAAACCAGATGTTTCCCACAAGGAGAGTAGCACTTAGCCACATTAGAAAGTTGCCAAGGTACAGGGGATGTCGGACAATGGAGTACATGCCTGTGCTGTTTACGGTATCTGCTTTTTGTTCATGGGTGTTCTTTCCGGAGGTATTTTCTGCGGCGTATCCTACAACATGGAAGCGGATAAATAGTCCCAAGAGTCCGATAATGAAGTAGATTAAGCTAGATGTAATGGTGTTTGGGAGGGGTTTTTGTTGGAAAACTATAGGGTATATATATAGTATTAGTCCTATAATTATAATGATTAGAGGCAGGTAACTTCTGTATTTGAAGAGCCAATTGCCCTGTTTTCTTATGCTTTCTTTAAGTGGCATATTGGGTTATTTTGGTGTTTAACAAACGACGTTTATGATTTTATTCTTCACGAAGATTATCTTTTTAGCTGCTTTACCTTCCATATATCTTTGGACTTCTGAGTTTGCAAGTACTTCCTGCTCTATGTCTTTCTGCTCCATATCGAGTGGGAATTCCAGATTAAGTCGCATCTTTCCGTTGATTGAAACGGGATAATTGAAGGATGTTTCCACAAGGAGGCTTTCGTCTATTTGAGGGAAAGACTCGTAGGAAATGGTATTTTGGTGTCCCATTAATGACCAAAGTTCTTCGGCAATATGAGGAGCGAAAGGGGAGATAATGATGGTTAGAGGTTCTAAGATTTGTCTTTTGTTGCATTTTAGGTCGGTAAGTTCATTGACGCAAATCATAAATGTAGATACTGAAGTGTTGAAACTAAACCTCTCTATGTCTTCCCTAACCTTCCTTACTGCCTTGTAAAGAGCTTTGTATTCGGCTGTAATGGGTTTGTCTTCGGATATATTTAGGTTGTTGTCCTTATCGTGATAAAGCTTCCAAAGTTTCCTTATAAAGCGGAAAACTCCCTCAATACCTTTGGTGTCCCATGGTTTTGACTGCTCCAAAGGCCCCAAAAACATTTCGTAAAGTCGGAGAGTATCTGCACCGTATCGCTCTATTAGGTCGTCTGGATTTTGCACATTGTAGAGGCTTTTTGACATCTTTTCCACCTCGTAACCGCAAACATACTTGCCGTTTTCCAGAACAAACTCGGCATCATTGAACTCTTTTCTCCAGCTCTTGAAGGCTTCTATATCAAGTATATCGTTATCTACAAGGTTTATATCTACGTGGATAGGGTCGTGTTTGTAGTCATCTTTCAGCCCCAGGGAAACGAATTTGTTTTCTCCTTTTACCCTGTAAACGAAGTTACTTCTGCCTTGAATCATACCCTGATTGATAAGTTTATGGTATGGTTCGTCCTTAACGCAGAGACCAATATCAAACAAGAACTTGGTTATAAAGCGAGAATAGAGAAGGTGTCCTGTTGCGTGTTCGCTACCTCCGATGTATAAATCCACACTCTTCCAATAGCTATTAGCCTCTTTAGAGAAGTACTGCTCTTCATTATTAGGGTCCATATATCTAAGGGAATATGCATTTGAGCCAGCGAAACCTGGCATAGTGTTGGTATCTAACGGGTATTTTTCTCCGTTTATTTCAACGTGCCAGTCCTTTGCTCTTGCTATAGGGGGTTCTCCATTTTCGGTAGGAAGGTAAACGTCAATATCAGGAAGCTCTAAGGGAAGAGCGTTTTCCTCTAATGTATAAGGCACGCCGTCCTTATAATATACAGGGAAAGGTTCCCCCCAATATCGTTGACGGGAAAATATTGCATCTCTTAGGCGGTAGTTAATCGTTCCATAGCCGAGTCCCTTATCCTTAATATAGGCGATAACTTCCTTCATAGCCTTCTTCACTTCCATGTTGGAGATAAACCCGGAATTGATACAAGTCCCGTTTTTTGAATCTTTAGCCTCTTGCCAGGAGTTCACATCCTCCTCCTTTTCGCCAAAAGGAACAACTACTTGCTTGATTGGAATGCCGAAATGTCGTGCAAAGGCGAAGTCTCTTGAGTCATGAGCCGGCACCGCCATAATCGCACCCGTGCCGTATCCTGCCAAAACATACTCCGAAATCCATATTGGCACTCTTTCCTCGCTCAAAGGATTAACGGCATAGGAGCCAGTAAACACCCCTGATATTTGTTTTACCTCCGATTGTCGTTCTCTTTCGGAGCGGTTTTTTGCCCAGTTAACGTAGTCTTCAACCTCTTTTCTTCTCTCTTCTTTGGTAAGTTTCCCTATCAAATCGTGTTCAGGGCAGAGAACCATAAAGGTAACTCCCCAAAGGGTATCGGCTCTTGTAGTAAACACTTCTAACTTATCCCCCTCTTCAGTGGTGAAAAATACTGCCGCACCTTCGCTTTTTCCAATCCAGTTTCTTTGAATTTCCTTGAGGGAATCGCTCCAGTCAATAGTCTCCAATCCTTCAAGTAGCCTGTCTGCATAAGCCGTTATCCTCAAGGACCATTGACGCATAGACTTCCTTTCCACAGGGTATCCCCCTCTTACCGAAACACCTCCCACTACTTCATCATTGGCCAATACCGTACCAAGTTCCGGACACCAGTTTACCATAGAGTCAGAAAGATAAGCCAAACGATAGTTCATAAGAACGTTACTCTTCTCTTTTTCGGAGTAATTTGCCCACTCTTGAGCTGAGAAAGATAAAGGTTTAGCACATGCAACATTCAATTTCCCTGCCTTGCCTTGCTCAAAAGCCCTTATCAATTCACTGATTGGCCTTGCCTTATTGGAGTCATAGCAGTAGTATGAGTTGAACAATTGTATGAAGCACCACTGGGTCCACTTGTAGTATTTTGGGTCGCACGTCCTGACTTCTCGGTCCCAATCGTACGACAAACCAATCTTATCAAGCTGTTCTCTATATCGTTTAATGTTGATTTCTGTTGTAATAGCTGGGTGCTGTCCTGTTTGGATAGCATATTGTTCTGCTGGCAAGCCGTAGGCATCAAAGCCCATAGGGTGCAGAACATTAAAGCCATTAAGCCTTTTATATCTAGCAAAGATGTCGGAAGCAATATATCCAAGAGGATGCCCAACGTGTAATCCCGCTCCTGAAGGATATGGGAACATATCCAAAACATAGTACTTAGGCTTTGAGTAATCTATTTCAGCCTTAAATGTTTTATTCTCTTTCCAGTAGTCTTGCCACCTTGGTTCTACCTCTTTAAAGTTATAATCCATAATTCAATATATCTTTTATCCTTTGAAAATTTAGTCTGCAAAGATACAATAAATAATTAATTGCTCGCACAGTAAAGGTAGATAACCTATTTTGTTGTCGTTTATAAATCAAGATTATTTAAATAATATATTAGTAATACATCACAAATTAATTACTTTTAGGTATTGTGTGGTTTTTTTTGTGGATGTAATTTTGCATTTGAAAATCATTAATGAGCGTTTTTTTAATTGTCATTAATATTTGTTCCTTTATAAGTTGATTGAAGAGAGGCGAAAGAAGAAAGCCATGACTTTTGTCTCAAAATAAAAGGGTTGATTTCTAATTAGAGATCGCCCTTTTTTAAATTATATTATCTTTGCATCAAAAATAGTATTGTTATGTATAGAATAAGGAAGTATAGAGAAACTGACACAATGAGTAACTTGATAAATGAAAATTACTCAATTTTATTTGTTATAAATAGGTTTGGTATTAGTTTAGGCTTTGAAGATAAAACAATAGGAGAGATTTGTAAAGAGAAAAATATTGATGTAACAACATTTTTGACGATAGTAAATATGCTAATAGACGAAGATGTAAATGATATAAGTACAAATATATCATTATCAATAAATACATTATTAGACTATTTACAAAATTCACACAAATACTTTCTGCAATTCAAACTTCCAAGAATAAGGAAGATGTTGATAGAATCCATAGGAGATGATAATAGTAAAGTAGCGATAGTAATATTGAAATTTTATGATGATTATGTTTTGGAGGTTGCAAAACATATGCAATATGAAGAGAAAAAAGTTTTCCCTTATATAAGAGCTTTGATAAATGGGGAAAAAACAAAAGGATATAATATAGATTTATTTGTTAAACAACATAATGATGTTGAATTGAAGTTGAATGAACTAAAGAACATTATTATTAGGTATTGTTCAGTACCAACTAATAATGAACTAATAAATGTCCTTTTTGATATATTTGTTTGTGCAGAGGATTTAGCATCTCATAATAAAGTAGAGAATAAATTACTTGTTCCTACAATTCTTGATATTGAGAAAAAACAATAAGATAATTATGGCAAAAAGAATACATGTTGCTATTATAGAGCCTTCGGTTATTATACGAAATGGATTAGTTATAACTTTAAAAAATTTAACAGCATTACATATTGATATTTTTGAAACAGCAAACGTGTCTAATTATAGCCATCTTTTATTAAGAATTAAGCCAAACATTGTGATTATTAATCCTTCCTATATTGGCCCTTTAGGTTTAAGTAGCTTAAAAAAAGAAATAAAGACAACAAATGTACAATTCGTAGCTTTAGCAATTTCACATCTTGACAACCAGCTAATTAAACAATTTGATCAGGTAATTAACATTACAGATAGTCAAGAAGAAATAAAGGAGAAACTCATTAAGCTAAGCAATAATAATATTAATACCAACAAGAAAGAATTAAGCGTTAGAGAAAAAGAAGTTATTGTTTTACTCGTTAAGGGAATGACAAATAAGGAAATTGCAAATGAATTATGCCTATCTATACATACTGTAATAACACATAGAAGAAATATAGCAACAAAACTACAAATACATAGTACCGCAGGATTGACAATATATGCAATAGTAAATAAGTTGGTTGAACTCAATGAAATAAAAACATAGACCAATTATAATAATTACTATTATACCCAATGGGCTTCCTTTACCGAGAAAAACAAAAACCTCTTCAATAAAAATTATCTAGGAGATAAATTTATTTATCCGCCGTCTTTTTTTATTTAAGTCAAGTTTATTTCCAAAAAGACTAAGTTTATTTTGAAATAAGTTAAGTTTAATTTTTCTATAATCAAATTACAGAAAATCAGAATTAAGTTACTGCTTGTTTAATATTTTGATTGCTTAGGAAATAAAACTTATAAGTTTACATTAAAACAAGAAAATAACCTTAGTTTGTTTTTGAATTGGAGTAATTATATTAATTTTGCATCCTAATTGAAGAATTAATTTTAATATATTTAATATAAGTAATTATGGGAAGAGCATTTGAGTTCCGCAAGGCAAGAAAGTTTAAGCGTTGGGGAAATATGGCAAGAGTTTTTACTCGTTTGGGTAGAGAAATAGAAATGGCAGTAAAAGAGGGAGGAGCAGATCCGAGTGCAAATTCAAAATTAAGACTTCTTATCCAGACGGCAAGGACAGAAAATATGCCTAAGGATAATGTTGAAAGAGCGATAAAGCGTGCTATTTCAAAAGACACAGCAGATTATAAGGAATATGTGTATGAAGGATATGCACCTCATGGAATTGCTTTGGTTATAGAAACAGCAACAGATAATCCAACTCGTACTGTTGCTAATGTAAGAAGTTATTTCAACAAACTTGGAGGTTCCTTAGGTACAACAGGTATGTGTGATTTCCTTTTTGAGCGTCAATGTAACTTTACTGTTGTTCCAAAAGAGGGTATTGATATGGAAGAATTGGAACTTGAATTGATTGATTTCGGAGTTGAGGATTGTTTTTTGGAAGATGAAGAAATTCATATTTATGCTCCTTTTGCAAACTTTGGTCCTATTCAAAAATACCTTGAAGAAAACTCATTTGAAATAAAGTCCTTTAAGTTTGACAGAGTACCTAACGACTTGAAGTCTTTAACAGAGGAAGAGCAGGCTGAGGTTGAAAAGCTAATTGAAAAGATAGAGGAAGATGATGATGTTGTGAATGTATTTCACAATATGAGGCAAGAGTAGTTAGGATATTATTTCACATCTCTTGCTACTCTAAAACCGGTACCAAAACCAGCAGTATTTTCTCCTGAACCTCTTCTATGCGAAGTTCGCATTAGCTTGTAATCAAAATTAAAACACCCTCCACGATTCACCTTTCCTAAGCCTTTATCAGGTCCTTTAGGATTAATAGTTGGGCTGTTTTGATAGTAAAATATCTCGTAGTTATCGCTTACCCATTCCCAAGCGTTACCACTCATATCATATATTCCTAATTCATTAGGAAGTTTTAGTCCAACAGGATGCGTTTGATTGGATGAATTTTCGTAAGACCAGCCAACTTCGTCATAATTATTACTTCCTGCATAAATATATCCCTTACTTAAATTCCCTCCTTTGGCTGCAAACTCCCATTCTGCTTCTGTTGGAAGTCTTCCTCCAATCCATTTGGCATAGTCTGTGGCATCTTGCCAGGTTATATATACAATAGGATGAGAATCAATAAAACCCATTGGAGGAGGAGAAGGCATATTTCTTTTTGTTGCCTTACAAAACTCACGATATTCTTCAACGGTTACTTCGTATCTTCCAATTTCAAAGGTAGAGATATTTACCTTATGTTTTGGCTGTTCATCGGGATAGCAATCATTATCACTTTCGTCGCACCCCATCATAAAACTTCCTCCTTCTACTCTTACCCAATCAGTATTTGGCTTTGTTTGAGCAAAAAGAGAAATGTTTAATCCAATAAATAAAATAAAAATATATTTTTTAATCATATTCTTACTGGAAACTAATGTTAATATAATCACCCCTAAGAGTATTTTTACCTCCAATAAAGCCATAATTATTATTAGTAGTTCCTAATTTAGACTTCATATCATATATTGTTGCTCCAATAAGAGTTTCTTTGGTTTTGTTGTCAAACATATAACCACTAACCCTAATATATTTTGGTTTTTGACTTTGAGCATTTGCAAAAGCAAAAGAGCTAAGGATAAGAATAGCAAGAATATAAAACTTTTTTATCATAAAAATATGTTTGTAATAAAAAGCAGATTAATATCTTTCAAATATTTAGTTTTATTAAATCAATATAATTAACGAATAGTAGTTGATTTTATTTTCTTTAATAATCAAGATTGGCTTTATATTTGTTTTTATTAGATAAAAATGGGAATATTAATAATAATTAGATAGATTTTTCTTTTTTTTAGAAAGCTTGTATTTGTGTTGAAAATAAGTAAGTTTTGAGTTTTTTCCAAGATTAAAAAAAAAATTTATAATAAAAAACTTGCTTTTTAATTTTTTACTCTGTACATTTGCAGGTGTGAAATATCATAAAAACACAATTTCACAAGAAAAAAATAATTGTTTAACTAATACACATTAAAGAAATGAAAAAGATTTTTTACTTTCTCTTAGCGATGATTTTCGCTATTC
>CAYFWD010000027.1:7271-21585 GCA_964346795.1 uncultured Bacteroidaceae bacterium | reverse complement strand
ATAAGTAGTGTCATAAAATGTTTCTTGAGAATACAAATTAGAATACAAGCAAGTATATAAAAAAACAATAAATAAATTAAGATAAAGCTTCATCTGCTAAGAATTAAACTAACTACAAAAATACAATATTTATTCTACTTCCAAAATATCAGAAGAAAATTCTTCATCAAAATTAATAAACCAAAGGTATGACTTAACATTGTTAAAGCCTATTTGTTTTATTATGGCTTCATAGTTTTTTATCTGATTAATATATCGGCTTAGATTCTTCTTTGTTTTGGCAAATTTATAATCAACTAATATTATTTCATTTTCTTTTGTTATCATAAGTCTATCGGGACGTTTGGTTGTAATTTGTCCTTCTTCTTTTACAATAATATCTATTTCATTTAAAATCTTATATCCTATAGAAAACCAAACAGAGGCTTGTTCTGTGGAAAGCATTTGTTCAATTATACTTTTATAATAGTCTTTTTCTTTAAGACTTATTTCTCCTTTTTGAACTGAGGTATCAATGGTTTTTTCTATATCTTGTTTTGTTTTTATTTGAGAAAGTAGATTATGCAGGATTATTCCCTTTTGGCGTGGTGTGATTTGCTCTGTTTTATCGCTTTTTAGTGCTGTAATATATTCTTTGGCTTGTTTGGTTTGAGAGTATTTTATTGGAGCATTGAGAAAAGAAGACCTAAGAGGAATTTGAGTTGGTTTAATCTTAAATATATTATTAGTGGTTTTCTGAACTTTTGTTTCTTCTTTTTTATTTGAATTGAAAAAATAATTGAATTGCACTTCTCCACTCTGGTCTATTTCTTCTTTTAATAGGTCTTGATGTTTTAATGCCGAATAAATATATTTTGAAACATTATCTATTGGGTGTGTTTTGATTTCATTTTTAGTTATTTTTACTTGTCCTATTATTGAAAGGGAATGCTTTGGACGAGTAAGGGCTACGTAAAGCAAATTAAGGTTGTCAACATATTGCTGAAATAACTCTTCCTTATATTCTTCATTGTAAAGTGAGTTTTTAATACTAAAAAAATCTGTGTAAAGCGTAGGTATATTCTTATCTAATTTATTTTCTTCTAACCATAGGTTAGTGTTTGAACTAAAACTCCATTTAGCAAATGGAATTATTACTACTGGATATTCTAATCCTTTTGACTTATGTATTGACATTATTCTTATGCCTTCATAGTCTTCATTGATTACTATTTTCTTATTGCTAAGATTGTCTTCCCAATAGTTTAAGAATATTGTTAGATTGGAAGAGTTTTTTGTGGTAAATTCTTGTACTTGGTCTAAAAAAGAGGTTATAAAGGATAGTTCATTTGGGTCTTGGTCTAATTGAAGTTGCTTAATTATATATACTATTAAATCATATAAAGGCTTTCTTATTATTTCTCTTTCTTCAATCCATTCCAACCCCTTAGGTATTTTTTTAGTTTCATCTATGTTTTGAAGCAATATGTCATCCTTTAGAACATAACGTTTTAAGTTAAATAATGAAACTAAATTATCCTTATTATTTATGTATTTTAGAGCATCTACTATTACTTGAATGCTTTGTGAATACATATAACTAAATGCTATATCTGAAACTATTTTATAGTTTTGCTTTGTAAGATAATCAGCAACCATACTCACATCTTCATTTCTTCTTAAAAGTATGGCTATATCTTTCTCTCTAATACTTTTATCTCCAAAATCTTTTTCCAAGTGATAATCTATCTCTTCTTTTATCTTTTCTAAGGTTTTTTCGTTCAAGTCTGTTCCTGTCAATAATTGTACTCTTACGGTTCCTTGTTGGAAAGAGGATTCTTTGGGTGTTTGTTGTGAGTCGGCAAAAACTCTCTTTATTTGATTTATTCTATCTTCGTCCAACTCTTCTACAATATCATTGCAAAACAGCTCCAAACCTTCTGAAAATAATTTATTGTTAAACTCAACTATATTACTATCTGTTCTAAAATTTGTTTGAAGAGTTTTTATTTTAGGTATTCTTGGATTAATATCTTGTTCTGAATAAGTTATACCCTTGTCAATATTATTTAATATCCTCCAATCTCCATTTCTCCAACGATAAATTGACTGCTTAACATCTCCCACTATAATACTCCTTTCTCCCCTATCCACACTCTCCAAAACCAAAGGAGAAAGTGTTTTCCAATTGAAAACAGAAGTATCTTGAAACTCATCAATCATTATATGTTTCAATTGAGAGCCTATCTTTTCATAAATAAATGATATATCAGAATTATTATCCAAACGAATTATATCAGATAATAATTTGGAAGTGTTGGAAAGCAAAAACTTATTCTCCTCTTTCAAAATATCATCTCTATGATTAGCAATATTTTTCAAAAGTCCCAAGTTATCAATAAAAGGAAGTACCGCATCCCATGTTCTCTTATCTGCAAATAAGCTATCATAAAGAGCATAATATTCTTTAAGCAGTGGTATTAGGATATTATTTACTAAATCAGCTTTTTCAGGTGTTATGTCCTTATCACTAAACCAGCCCTCTTCTCCTTCTATTGCTTTCTCATAGAACTTCGTATTTCTAAAATCAAATTTCTCTTCTCGTATTTTCAAAACAGCATTGCCTATACCCCTACTCTTACCAACAAAATCCTCTATTTCCAATCCATTCTCCTCAAATATAGCTGCAAACTTATCACCATAAACTATTAACTCTTGCTTTATTGCTTCTAACCTATTATTACCTTTTGACTTAAACTTTCTCAAAACCTCTTTATCCAACCTCTTAATCTCTCCCTCAAAACGCTGAAAGGTCTCTTTGTTCAAATTCTTACTAAATTCTATTAAATCTTTCTCAATATTTGTTTTTTTACCCTCTTCAAGTCTTGAATCAATAATACTCATATACCATTCGTACAAAGACCTATCACTCTCTGTGGAAGAAATAACCCTATCAATAGTTTCTTCTATTATCTCCTTATCATCAATAATTAAATTATAGTTGGAGCCTACCCCAAGTTCTTTTGCCAGATTACGCATTACCTTTTGTAAAAAAGAATCTATGGTTTGAATGTTGAAATTGGAATAGTCGTGAATAATATTGTCCAAAGCCTCTTTAGCATTTTTAAGAATATAGTCTTCAGAATAATTATTTCTTTCACATAGAGCCGTATAGAAATCTGTCTTTTCTCCAATGCTAATACCATAAAGTTCGGTCAAAATCCTAAGTTTCATTTCTGCAGTAGCCTTATTGGTAAAAGTTACTGCAAGAATATTACGATAAGACTTGGGAGACTTGATAAGCAAATCTACATATTCCAAAACCAAATTAAAGGTCTTACCACTCCCTGCAGAAGCCTTATAAACAATAAGATTATTTCTTTCTGACATAATATATTTTTAACTATTGCAAAAGTACAATATTTATTTTATCCATACTTAGTTTTTATAATATGAATTTGATAAGACTTAAATCTGTAATAATGCCATTATACTACATTTAACCTAAGCTTATTGAAATTTAACCTTAACTTATTTAGAAATATCCTTAACCTTTATAAAAAGAAAAAGGACGTATGAAAATACGCCCTTTTTGCTAATTGTATGAATTATTGTTGAAATTTATTTTATTATATCTGTTAGCTCCTTTGGAACTTTAATTTTGGATGTTTTTAGTTTTGTAATTTTTTCAATGCCTGCCTTTGTTAAAGAAAAATACATTTGTCTTTTGTCTTCCTTTCCCATTTTTCTATCCACAAAACCTTTCTCCTCAACGCTCTTTATTACCTTTGAGGTATTGGAGCAGGTAAGGTTAAGAATTTTGGCTAATTCGGTTGAGGAAGCCTCTTTCTTTTCTAACAAAGTGCATAGTAGCATTCCTTCATTGAGACTTATATCAAATTTTTTGATGAACTGTACTTCAAATTCTCCAACTAACTTGTATATGTCTCTAATTTTACAAATCATTTCCATAAGTTAATTTTTTATTTATTTAATTTTCTATTTACTTGTTTTCTTCAACAATACCTCATCAATTGCCTTTTTGAACTCTGACTTTGGTAATGCTCCCATAACCATTTGCGGTTGCTCATTCATAGGAACAAAGAGAAGTGAAGGAATAGAACGGATACCAAAAACTTGTGCTAACTCTTGTTCTTTCTCGGTATCAATCTTATAAACATAGATTTCTCCATCATATTCCTTTGCAAGTTCTTCAAGTATAGGAGCTACCATTTTACAAGGTCCACACCAATCAGCATAAAAGTCTATTATACATGGTTTATCTCCTAAATATTTCCATTCTTGTGGATTAGCTTCGTAGTTCATTACTTTCTTTAGAAACTCTGCTTTTGTTAAATTTATTGTTTTCATTTTATTTTCTGTTTTAGTTATTGTATTATTTGTTTGTTTATCAATATTATTATTTTCTTCATTTGTTTTTTGGCTGCAGGAAAGTAGGACTGTTGCTGCAAGCATTATTAGTATTATTTTATTTCTTTTCATTTCTGTGCTATTATTAAAAATAACGGGTAATTCTTATTGTTCTTCACAACGTTATCATAGATTGATTTACTAAGCACTATAAAACCTTCATTTGTTAATTTGTCGGCAAGTTCTTTAACATCAAATCCAAAATGCGGAACTATAGTGTTTGAATGAAAACTGCCATCTTCCTTAACCAAATCGCCAATTGCAAAAAAGCCATTATTTTTAAGACTATCTTTCACCCTTCTAAGATATGTTGTAATATCTTCAATATGGTGCAAAGACATAAAGTTTATAACTCCATTAAGGTTTTGAAGTGAGGTGTTTTCAAAGTTATTTTGAATTATCTCAACCTTATCAGCTATTTGGTTATGGTTTAGTTTTTCTTTCAAAACATTTAGCATTGAAGGGGAGTTGTCAATCATATAAATCTTTTTAATTGACTCCACAAAGCTAAGCCCAACCAAACCCGTTCCACAACCAACCTCTGCCAAAACATCTTCCTTATAAAGAAATATGCTATTCTGAAGTTGATTAACAAAATTGTTTCTCATCTCAATCCTTGCTGGGCTATCCCAATTCTTTGCCTTATGTTGAAAGGTATCTATCATTCTTAGTTATTTATCCTCTTTTTCGTTGTCTTTATCTTTTTTCTTATCAAATGAACTAAAAAGCAGCCCACCTAATAATGTTCCTGCTAAGGTACTGTTTACTGGAGATGATGTAAGAGGACATGTGCCTGAGCTACATCCAATAAAATGCCAGTATAAATATCCTCCAAGTCCTCCAACAACTAATCCCAATAGCATTAACCAATGTTGTTTCAATATTTTTTTCATAATCTTTTCTTAGATAAATAAGTTAACATTTGCTTTTGAAGCTCTATCCATATATGTTGCAACTCCTCCAACAGTAACTTCGTCAATAAGCTCTTCTTTCTTAACTCCCATAACATCCATTGACATTTGGCAAGCAATAAATTCCACTCCTTGTTTTAGAGCTTGCTCTCTTAAGGATTCTAATGATTCAATATTTTTCTTTCTCATAATATATCTCATCATCTTGCCTCCTATTCCGAACATATTCATTTTTGAAAGTTTGAGTTTTAAAGAAGAAGAAGGCAACATCATTGAGAACATCTTTCCTAATATATCCTTTTCTACCTTTGGTTTATTGATTTTCTTAATCACGTTCAATCCCCAGAAAGTAAAGAATATCGTTACCTTATCTCCTGTTGCAGCAGCTCCATTTGCCAATACCATTGAGGCAAGTGCTTTATCTAAATCATCGCTAAACACTATAAATGTTTTGCCTTTATCTTGACAAGTTGTTACTATCTCACAAGTTTTTGGATTTTTCTCAATAACAACCTGGTAAACTCCTTTATTTTCTGTGGAAGAGATTAGCAAGTTTCCAGTACTATCGCACCATGATTGAGCATCACGTGCAAAACCAGCATCTGTTGAATGAATCTCTACTCTTTCTCCATCTTCAATCTCATCAATTGCTTCTTTTAATTTTAGGATTGGTCCTGGACATTGCAATCCACAAGCATCTATCTTAATAGTTTTTTGTTCTGATTGTTCAAACATATGGTCTTCCATATCTTCATGCTTATGGTCTATTATGGTTCTCTTTACCTCTGTAATAGGAGCCATTACAGTTGAATAGGTTTTATATCCACCTGAAAGATTCTTTACATTGGTAAAGCCATTTTGAACTAATATCCTATAAGCCAAATAACCTCTTAGACCAATTGCACAATAAACATATATGGTTTTATGCTTTGGTAACTCATTAATCCTTTGTCTTAAATCATCAACAGGAATATTTATTGCTCCTGGTATATATCCCATAGCATATTCCATTTGTGTTCTAACATCCAAAAGTATGGTATCGTCTTTATTGACATCTCTTACCTCACGCCATGAAACCGATTTAAGAGAACCATTCAATATATTACTTGCAACATAACCAGCAATTGCTATTGGGTCTTTTGCAGAAGAGAAAGGAGGAGCATAAGAATGTTCTAACTCCATCAAGTCATAAACTGTTCCTTCTTTCTTTATTAAAAGTGCTATTTGGTCAATCCTCTTATCCACTCCATCATATCCTACTCCTTGTGCTCCTAATACTCTTCCTGTCTTAGGGTCAAACATAAGTTTAATGGATAAAGGAAGTGCATCTGGATAATATCCAGCATGTGAATTGGAATGAGTTGTAGAAGCAATATAGTCAATACCCAATTGTTTTAATTTCTTTGCAGCAAGACCTGTTGAGGCAACAGTTAAATCAAATACCTTTGCAATGGAAGTACCTATTGCTCCTTCGTATTTTATCTTATTTCCAAAAACCATATTATCAGCAACAATTCTTCCTTGACGATTAGCAGGATTTGCCAAATAGTTTAGCCAAGGCTTTTTAGTAATTGGATGAGGAAACTCTATTACATCTCCAACAGCATAAATATTTTCATCAGAAGTTTGTAAGTATTCCGAAACCCATATTCCACCTGTCTCTCCAATTTTCAAACCAGCATTCACTGCTAAGGAACTTTCTGGACGAACACCAATAGAAAGAATAACAACATCTGTTTCAATAACTTTACCATTATCCAAAAATACATTGATATTATATCCCTTCCTTTCAAACCTCTCAACCGATTGTTCTAATTCAAGAGCCACACCTTTTTGTAGGAGATGTTGATGAACAAAAGAAGCCATTGAAAAATCAATTGGAGCCATTACTTGATTACTCTTTTCTACTATTGTAACCTCTGCCCCCATTTCGTGAAGATTTTCTGCCATTTCCAAACCAATGAAACCAGCTCCAACCACAACAGCTCTCTTAATATTATTTCTATTAATATAATTTTTTATCCTATCTGTATCGGTAACATTTCTCAAAACAAATATTCCTTCACTCTCAATTCCCTTCATATTTGGAATTATTGGATATGCACCAGGTGAAAGCAATAATTTATCATAAGTTTCTTTGTACTTACTTCCGTCAATTCTTCTAACCAAGACCTCTTTATTTGCCTTATCAATAGACAAAACTTCATTCTCTACCCTTACATCCACATTAAACCTACCACCAAAAGAAGCAGGAGTTTGAAGGAATAGTTTTTCTCTTTCTTTTATAACATCTCCAATATAATATGGGAGACCACAATTTGCATAAGAGATGTATTTTCCTCTTTCAAAAAGGATGATTTCAGCCTCTTCATTAATTCTTCTTATTCTGGCTGCTGTTGTTGCACCTCCAGCTACACCTCCTACTATTAAATATTTCATATCTTGCTGTTTTACTATTTATATAATTTATTTTCTAAAAATATTTCCTAATTAACGCTGCAAAAGTACAACATATTTTCCAACGGAACAAATTTATTTCAAAAATAATTACATGTAAGACATTATTGCTTCACTTAAAACATTGATTATTACAAAAGAAATAAATAAAAAAGGACGTATTAAAAAAATACGCCCCTATATTAAACCTAAAACTTTCAAAAAAACTACTCCATTCTTCTAATTCTTACCTCAACAGGCTCTTGTGATAAGCCTTCAACCAATTCATCAATAGGAGTTATCTCTTCTGTTTGTCCGTAATGGTATGGGTAGAATATCTTCGGTCTTATTTGCTTCACTGCCTTTATTGCTTGCTCAACAGTCATTGTGTACGGCTGATTGACTGGAAGAAAAGCAATATCTATCTTATCTTTCAAGGTCTTCATTTCCTTAATAAGCTCTGTATCGCCTGCAACATAAATCTTTGTTCCATCAATTGTTATAACATATCCATTATTGATTTTCTTTGGATGAAACTTATCTCTTCCCTTTGTTGTGTTGTAGGCAGGAAAAGCAAGTACATGTACAGTTTGAGATAGGGATACTTCTTGATTATTCTCCAAACCTACTCCCTCGTTCAACACATCTACTACAAGTTGGTTGGCAACTATCTTTGTTGTAGGCTTTTTGAGGGTTTGTATTGCTTTTGAATCAAAATGGTCATAGTGGTCATGAGTTACCAAAATATAATCTGCCTTTGGCATTGTGTCAAAATTACAATACTCACTAACAGGGTCAACATAAAGCACTTGACCTGCATATTCAAACATCAAACTTCCATGCTTGATAAAAGTTATATGAATATCCTGACCGTTTCTCTTTTTAGACTTAATAATGTCTTTCTCAAATTCTTGTGCATTCATAATTATTGGTGTTAGAATTAATAAAATAAATAATCTTCTTAGTTTCATATCTTTTCTTTTTTTTTAATAGTTTTCTTCTTTTAATGCATCTTTTAATCTGTCGTCAAAAAGTTTTGGAACGACCTTAGTTGTGTCAAATGTAAAGGTGTGTTCAAAAACATCACCCAAATTATACTTTCTCAAACGATGAAAATGTGATGCCTTTTCCATATATCCTATAAGGTCTTTTTTTGCTGCATTCCATAGCTCCAAACTGCAATGGGCTGAATCATTATGGTTCAAAAATCCTCCTTCTTCCATTAAGCCTTCAACCAAAGCCCCACAAAACACAGTATCTTCAACACAAAAACAATTCTTCCAACCAGAACATAATAGAAGAACATTCTCCTGCTTTTTTAGCAAATAATCTTTAAGATAAGTAAAATTGGTAAATGCTCCAATTAAAATCTCCTTTGGATTACCTTGCTTAGCCTCTGTTATTGCAACAGTACCATTTGTTGTAGAATGTACTATATCTTGATTGAGAATTTTAGGACTCATAAACTCCAATGCACTATTTCCCAAATCGGCAAACTCAAAGCTCTCCTCCAATCTCTCTCCTGCAACCATATAGCCCTTATCTTTGTATTGCTTAGCCTCTTCAATAGTTTTAACAGGAATCATTGACCTTACTCCCCATTCAAAAGCAGTGCAAATGGAGGTTGTGGCTCTCAAAATATCTACAATTACAACTATATAATTATCCTTTAATTGTCTAAACTTAAAAAGTGAGGGTGTAAATACTACTTCTAATTTTCTTTTATTTGTTATCATAGTTATTTTTAGTTAATTAAATTAAAGGTTCCTGCCTTATAAACCTTTTCTCCTTCAGAATTAATAAACTCAACCTTATAAACATAGGTTGCTGGAGGGCAGTATTTTCCTTTATATGTTCCGTCCCAACCTTTTTCTGGGTCTTTGGTGTCAAAAAGAATTTCTCCATTGCGATTAAACACCCTAAACCTATATGTTCCCAAGCGAATAAAAGAACAAAATGGCTTAAAAACATCGTTTACATTATCTAATGGAGTAAAGGCATTAGGAACAAATATCAAAGACTCTTTAACCACTGTGGAAGTTGAGGAACGAGACTCTGTCAAAACTCCATTAGGTGATGTCCCACCTTCTCTTGCTATTACATAATAGGTAATTTTATCGGAGGTTGAAACCATTGAAGAAATATTATCTTCATAAGTTGTTGACAAAACGCTGTTAAGCATATTTCCATAAGGAGTTGAACCATCACTGCGATAAATCTCATAACTCTCTATTGCGTCCCACCCAATAAAAGAATTCCAGCTTAAAGCATGTACATCTGAATTTGAAACATCTATTTTAAGTTGTATGGTAGAAAGAACATTGGAAGAGGTGTAAAGCAAACTACATTCGTCTGGCACTAAGAGTTTGTAGTAATAGGTTTGTTTGTTAAGTGAAACAGGAGGAGTATCGGTAAAGAAAAAAGAATTATTACCAGTATAAGGCAATGTCTTTACAAGAGAAAAATCAATATTATTTTGAGAACGATATAGGTCATAACCTCTAACCTCTAAGGACGCATCAACATAAAACTCCAATTCAACATTTTTATTTTCCATATCCACCACAGAACTACGAATATAAGCAAAATCTACTTGTTCAGGTAGTGGCTGAGTAGAACAAACCTTATTGGAATTTGCCTTATGAGCATTGCTAAGAGTTGCTACAACATAAAAACAATATGTTTCAATATTTGGGTCTGCAATAAAGGTTATGGAATTGGTATCTGAGCTATAAGTTTTATAAAGACTAAAGTCTCCATTGTTTTCACTAACATATACATCATAAATCAAAACACTTAAAGGGTCTGCAAAATACTTTGACCAAAACAGCTTAATATCAGAACTGCAAGCCGCCCTTGTATAAGAAAGCACAATATTTTTATGTGGATTTGTTCTAAGCGATGTATTATAACAGGAGTCAAAAGCCATAATGGCAAGAGAGTTAACATCTTCAACATTACAAATATTACAAGTGTAAGAATTAGCTTGAGAGCCCCAAATAGTATCTATTGCAACACAAGGATTACCCATACAAACTATATAACCCCAAGTGTCGGCAGAAGTGGAAGGAGTCCAGCTTAATTTGAGGGTTTGAGAAGGAATATCAACAGAAGAGGAAAGCAAAACAGGCTCATTAGGTATTTCATCATCACCAATAATAAGTTTCTTAACATTTGAAACAGACGAACAACCATTATCATTAGGCAGCTCAACCCTATAACTTACTGTATCGGAGCAACGAAGAAGGAAAGAATCGGTAAAAGTAGTATCCGAAGTTGTTCCCACCTGCTGCCATATTGTCTCACTTGCAAACTTTCTCAATATATTATAAGATTTTCCATCAGTTCCAAAAAGATGTTGAGAAGGAGAAGGATGAGGAGAAGTCCAAGTAAGCTTAAAAGAAGATTGTGTTAGGTTGGTAATCTCCAAATACATTGTGTTTCCATAAGAAATTTGAGTGCCAGAACTAACACTATACATAACTTGACCATCATTAGCATTATTTGTGCTATCAGTATAAGTTGTTTGAGTGATTATATTAATATCTGCTATTGCTTCATATCTATTATTAGAAGAATTATAGTAAGAAATTGTATAAGGATAGTTAGCTGATGTATAGAATATTGTTGTTGAACCATCTTCATTTACTTGAGTACAAAGAATATGTAGTCCTTGTCCAAAACCAAGATTTGAACAAAACAGCAAAAAAATAATTAATAATATTCTTTTCATACTCTCCAAAATAATAAAACGTATCTATTTTATTATTGTTGCATTCCCAACCCTTAGTTCAACCATTTCATTAGTTTTTAAGTATTTTTGAGCCAAAAGCCTTATCTCTTCTTTAGTTATTTGAGCAATCACCCCCATATATCTTTGGTAATAGTCCGCATCAAAACCATATTTCAACAAAGGACGGAAATTATCTGCAAGCTCAAAACTACCATCCATACTCCTTAACAAATTACCCATCATATAGTTTTTCACTCTTTGCAACTCATAATCCTCAACCAAACTATCTTGCAACTTCTCTATCTCAATATAAATTTCATCAATTGCATCCTGACAGTTTTCCTGCTTAACATCAGCCCCAATCAAAAACACTCCAATATCTTTAAACGAGTATAAAATTGAACTAATTCCATAAGTATACCCCTTATCCTCACGGATATTAGACATAAGTCGAGAGCCAAAATAACCACCAAGCAAACAATTTAAAACTAACAAGCTCATATAATCTTCATGCTTAACGCTTATTGTTTTAAATCCAATTCTAATTGAGGCTTGAACAGCAGAAGGAAGGTCAATTGTTTTTATTAGTTTTTCATTAGCTCCAAAAACTAAACTCTTTTCCTTAATATCTCCCCTATCCTTCCAGTCATTTTTTCCAAAGTGTTTATTAAGCAATAAAATCAACTTATCGTCTACATTTCCAGAAAGAAGAACAGAACATTTATTTGAGCAGTAAAATGAATTATAGAAATCAACCAAATGTTTTCTTTCTAATAAGTCAAAATCTTCATAGGTTCCCATTTTCCCGAAAGGATGTTCCTTACCAAAAACTAACTCATAGAAATTGTTCTTAGCCAAATGGTCAGTTTTTTGCTGATTAATTAAAAACTGTTTCCTAAGACGTTGAAGATATGTATCTAATTCAGTTTGTAAGAATGCAGGATCTTTAATAATTTCCTCAAAGCAAGGGATTAAATTATCTTGATGCTTTTTCAAAAAATAGAAACACACACTTGAAGTTTCCTTATCAACAGTCTTTTCAATAAAAGCTCCATAAAAATCAATTATATTTGCAATTTCAATGGCAGAATGCTTTGAAGAACCTTCCGAAATAAGAGAATTGGCAGCAACAGAAGAATATATTTGAGTTTGATTCTTAACTCCCCCATTTTCAAAATAAAACTCCAACCTCACAATATCCATACTGTCATTCTCAAAAGAATAAACTTTTAAGCCATTATCCAAAACATATTTTGTAGCCTCTAAGGAAGGAAGAGTAAAATTAAAATTATTTTTCATAAATAAATCCCCATATTCTATTGATAAGTATGCAAAAATAAAGAAAAAACTAATCAATTAAAGTTTTAGAGAAAAAAAAGAAAGTCAAAAAAGAAAATAAACAGGACATAATTAAAAAAACAAGGGATATATTTCAAAATATAAGGGACTTATTTGAAAATATAAGGGACTTATTTTTAATTATGATTGACTTTTTTCGAATCAACTAATTTAAAATTAAAATAATAAAATCCTTTTGTAACTTTTTGTAATTTTGGGCGACTAATAAACAAAACTACTTTTAAATTTATGAATCTAAAAAGTGAATTTACTGAAATAATTGAGAACTACAAGGCTGTAATATATAAGGTCTGTTATGTTTATGCTCAAGATAAAGAAGAGATTAACGACTACTATCAAGAGATTTTGATTAACCTTTGGAATAGTTACCCTAAGTTTAGAGGTGATAGTAAAATTTCTACTTGGATATACAAAGTAAGTCTTAACACTTGCATAACTTTTATCCGCAAAAAGAAACGCAAACCCTCAACTACTCCACTTTCAATTGATGTAACTCTCTTTGAAGACTCAGAATCCAACAAACAAGAAATTGAAGAGCTATACAAACTAATCAACAAATTGGAGAAAATGGAGAAAACACTAATTTTATTATGGTTGGAAGAGAAAAACTATGATGAAATTGCAGAAATAACAGGGCTTACACGTTCAAATGTTGCTGTAAAATTAATGCGTATTAAAAATAAATTAAAAGAATTATCTAACGAATAAATAATTAAAAGAAATGGAACTTGAAGAATTAAAACATAAATGGGATATACTTTCAAAAGAAGTAGAAAAACAAAAGATAATAAATCAAAAACTAATGGATAATGTAGTTAATCAAAAACTAAAAGGATTAATTTCATATAATTGGTTTGGAATTGCATTAAGTATATTAGTTATACCTTTTGTTTATTATTTAGGGAAAAGTAGTGGATTGAGCGATTTAACTTATATATATATTGGACTTGCAGGGGTTATTTTCTTTATGATTTGGGGAATTTTTAGTTTCAGAATACTTTTAAAGGCTAAATCTTATAATCAAGATTTGATAAGTGCAGAAAAGACAATAATTAAATATCGAAAAAGCACTACCCTTTCTTATTTATGCCAATATATATTTATAATCCCTTATTTAGTTTATTGTCTTTTAACTTTTAAGCAATATTTCATCAGTGCAGGGACTTTATGGATTACAATATTAGTTTTTTTAGGTACTTTAGTCTTTACATTAGTTGAATTAAGATGGAATATGGGTAAGATAAAGACACTTCAAAAAAGCATTGAAGAATTAAAAGAGTTTGAAAAAGAATAATAGGGAGCATTATTCCCAATAAAAATCATTGTTGTATGGTAAAAATATTAGGATACAAACTCATTAAATTAATAAGGAGTTAGTCTAAAATTAAAACTTGATTTCAATAAATTATTACTTGATTTCAATAAATTATTACTTGATTTCAATAAATTATTACTTGATTTCAAT
>CAYFWD010000027.1:0-7171 GCA_964346795.1 uncultured Bacteroidaceae bacterium | reverse complement strand
AAATTATTACTTGATTTCAGTAAATTAAAACTTGATTCTATTTTACTAAAACATATAGTTTATGAGAATAAAGATTAAGTGTAGTGATATAGGTTTTAGAGTAGTAAAAAGCTTACTTCACATCTATTAAGAGCTATAAAAAGCAATAGAAACTTTAAAACTCAATTGTAAGTTTGGCGTTCACTTGGCTTGGGGTTAAGTAGTTGGGTACTCCGTGGTAGCGACCTTCGTAATCACTTACCCACATATAAGAAATAACATTGCGATTGCCAAAGACATTAAACCACTCAACATTAAACCAAATCTTCTTCAAATAACGCATAAAATTATTCTGTGCCCACTTAGTATTCTCGTCCTTTATCCTAAAAGTAAAAGCAATATCGGCTCTCATATAAGAAGGCATTCTAAAATCTTGCTGCCACCTCTCCGTGCCTGGAGGTCCAAAAGGATAACCTGTTCCGAAATTAAAATTAAGATAAACCCTCAAATAAGGCATCTTAGGAACATAGTCCTGAAAACTCACATTCATATTGAAAAGCTGGTCTGTTGGACGTGGCACAAAACCATGATTATCTCCCTCAATATCTTCTTTTGTCTGCATCAAAGACATTGTTACCCACGAGTCTATCCCTTCTATAAACTCTCCAAACAAACGAACGTCCACACCACTAACATAGCCCTTTGAGTTGTTTTGTGCTGAATAGCGTATGCGTACATTATCTATTGAGTAAGGTATCAAGTCCCAAAGATATTTGTAATAGGCTGATGTCAAAAACTTAAAAGGTCTATCAAACATCCTAAAATTATAATCGGAAGAAAGCACAAGATGTATTGATTTTTGAGAACGAATAGAATGGTTTATATTACCCTCATAATCCCTATACTCTCTAAAAAATGGTGATTGAGAGTACACTCCTGTTGCAAAACGAAATAGCCAGTCTCTTTTCCATTTTGGCTTAAAAGACACTGAAGCTCTTGGAGAAAACAGCACTTCGTTGTTAAATGTCCAATACTGAGTTCTTGCTCCTGCATTAAAATACCATTCTCCCTTATCCCTGTAAAAACGCCACTGCCTTTGAGCAAAAGCTGAAATACGTGAAGAAGAAATATCGTTGAAGGACTTATATATATTTTGAAGCATTGGAGGATTTTGCGGATTTATAACCCCTGGAATATCGGGCAATGTCCCCACAGGTGTACCTGCCGAATCTACCATCTTCCACTCGTTCATCTTATCATTAATAAGCTCATATTGATATTTCAAGCCCCATGAAAGATGTCCATTATCATAAAAACGCATTCCCTTATGTTCAATATTGTAGATATTTGCCACCAAACGATTTCTTGCATGCTCAATATATGTTCCTATACCTCTATCAAAAAGAGTACTATCGTTGTCTGTCTCTCCCATTTGAGTTTCATATAACCAATATTGCCCTTGAATATCGTAAGACTCCGTTTCATCTGTTCCAAATCCAGAAGCAATTAGCTTAAGTTGTAAATTCTTATTTGGATTATGAGTTAGCATAAAAGCCCCAAACATTGAAGAAAACCTATCCAACTCCTGCCCATCAAAATATATCTTTAGCTTATAGGAGCGGAACACAGAGCCAAATGTTGTTTCCCTTGTACGAGGAATAAACTGATACTTATTATCTGCAAGATTACCCAAAAAGGCTATTTCTGTCTTCTCGTTCAAATCGTAGGTCAAATAAGCTTGAAGGTCATTAAAAACAGGATAATAGCTACCTTCTGTATCCAAAGAGCCAAGAATATATTTATTTGTTTTATTTCTATACCCCAATTGATAAGTCATCCTTGAGCCTAATAACCCCTGAAAATGAAGACTACCGCCCAAAAGACTCATGGAGGCAGACCCCGAAAACTCTTGTGGCTTACGATACTTAATATCCAAAACAGAAGAAAGCTTATCGCCATACTTAGCATCAAAGCCTCCTGAAGAAAATAGAATATCTCCCACCATTTCCGAATTAACAAAGCTCAACCCCTCCTGCTGTCCACTACGGATAAGGAAAGGACGGAATATCTCTATATCATTAACATAAACCAAGTTCTCATCATAATTACCACCACGAACAGAATATTGCGAAGAAAGCTCATTGGTAGAACTCACACCCTCAAAGGTCTTTATCAACCCTTCTATTCCAGAAGTAGGTCCCACAACATTCTTTGCCCAATCGGTCTTTATACGAGTAACACCTTCCTCCCTTGTGTTATCTTCCCTAATCTCAATCTCTTGAAGTGTTGTAGAGGAACGAACAAGAGAAAAATTAATCTCCTTAACCTCATTGGGTTTTAGTCGTAGCTTATAAAGTTTTGTAGCATAACCTATGTAAGAAATAGCCAACTCCAAATCCTTGTTGGCAGGAACAGAAAAAGAAAACTCACCCTTTTGATTGGTTGTTGCCCCAATAGGAATATTTACATTAATTATCCCAACATTTACCAAATCCAACCCCTCTCCTTTCTCGTTAGTAATCTTCCCTTTTATAAGAGCAGTTTTGTTTTGAGAAAAAACACTTAAAGAAATTGCAAGAAAAAATACTATTGTGATTATGGATAAATATCTTTTTGTCATTATCTTAAGCTAAAACGTCTTTAAATTTTTTATTGATTAATATCAACCTTTGAATATCCTATCAAGCTATGATATGTATGTCCTGGTTTTTTGTAATAAACGAAAATATTATACGAATTATTAGTCTCTGAGAAATTTCCCTCCATATCCTCCAAGTTCAAAACCGATGGATTATTTTTTGGAGAAGAAATAATCATATAGTTATAAAAGCCCTGTTTAAGATAAAGACTTGCTGTATAGGCTTTTTCCTTAGGATTGTACTGCATCTTATTTTGGTTATTAGCATACCAGTCCGTCAATTCTCCCCAAACATAATAGTCCTTTTCCATACTTATAGGCTCATTCAAATAAAAATTAACCCAAGCATAGTCCGACTCTAAGTCGTAGTTATTGGCTCTCTCACTTCTAATGTAGTAATTCCCATTCAAATCTCCAATGGTAGTATAGGCAACATTTTTCCTGCTCGCAATAGGACGCAACAAAACAATATTCTGCCCATCAACATAATCAAAATTACTAACCGACTGAGAACGTGTTCTAAGACTTGTGAAATCAAAATTTCTAAACTCATTACCTGCCTCAAACAAATTAGCATTATCAAAGGAGTATTCCAATTCATTACCCCTATATTGTCTTAACTTCAAAAGGGAAGCATTATCCCTTCTTTGATTTTGCAAAAGCACAACCTTCAAAAACCTGTTAGGGTCAGCAAAAGACATAGAAGACTTTGGAGAAACAAAAACATCTATCTCCTGCATAGTTCTTTGAGTTTGAGGACTACGTGAATACATCACATTAGCACGAACATTTGCCTCATCTTCCACAACCATAAACCTCCTAACCATAACAACCTTTTGAGGATTATCATCGGCATAAACCATAAGGACATAATTCCCCGAAACCAAAAAACGCATCATTGAAGAAGGAAACTCCTGCCAATAATGAACATATCTTTGAATGGTATTCATGGAGTTATTATGATTTTCAATATATCCCGACTCAAAGCCTTCAATATACTCGTGAGGAGAAAGCTCACTTTGAGTCCAATCATAATTACAATGAATTATTGTATAGCTATATCTTTGTGTATGCTCCACCAAATCATCAAACCTCAACAATAACCTATCATCAGTATTCAAACGAATTACAGGGAGTGAAAAATCCACTCCCTCCAATTCTAACTTAACGCTTTTGATTAATGGGCTATACACCTTCTCTTGCCAATAGGTTTGAGAAGACAAGCTTAAAGAAATAAGAAAAAAAGAAATTAAGAAAAAACCTTTTCTCATCTCTAAGCCATTATTTCTTCTATTTCCTTAACACTCTTTGGAATAGGAGTTCCCAATACCTTGCTTGACTTTTCAGTAACCAAAATATCGTCCTCAATCCTTATTCCTCCAAAGTCCTTATATGACTCCAATTCTTTGTAGTTAACAAATGAAAGGAATTTCTTTTCAGCCTTAAACTTATCTATCAATGCTGGAATAAAATAACAACCTGGCTCATTAGTAATAACATGCCCTGGTTCTAACTTCCTTCCAAAACGTAAGGAACGAAGACCAAACTGATTAGAACGAGAAGTCTTTTCGTCATATCCCACAATTGTTTCATCAAAGTTTTCCATATCGTGAACATCCATTCCCATCATATGTCCCAATCCGTGAGGCATAAATAGTCCCATTGCTCCTTCCTTAACAGCCTCATCAATATCTCCCTTCATAAGACCAAGAGCCTTTAAGCCCTCTCCCAATTCCTTCACTGCCTTAAGATGAATCTTCTTATACTCTATCCCTGGCTTAATAGCCTTTTGTGCTACCAAATTAGCATTAAGCACAGCCTCATAAACAGCCTTTTGTCTTGAGTCAAACTTTCCTCCACAAGGAACAGTACGAGTTATATCGGAGCAATAACCACTTGGAGTCTCACAACCAGCATCCGAAACCAACATCCTACCCTTCTTAAGTTTAAGACTATGGTCATGACCATGAAGAATTTCTCCATGTGTAGTAAGAATTATAGGGAAAGACACAGGACCACCTCCACTTAATGCAATACCCTCCATAACACCAGCAATCTCATACTCGTAGGTATTAAGGTTCTTAGCCATACGCATCATAGTTGTATGCATCTTATAAGCTGTTTCTATTGCCTTTTCTATCTCTGCAACCTCCTCCAAAGACTTAATAGAACGTTGTTTTACGATAGCCTTACGAAGAGCAAGAGAAGCAAACTTTTGCAAATGGTCTTTCTTAATATGCAGTAGAGCAGAAAGGAAATTGGAATTTTCAGCCCTATAAGGAGGCAAGAAATGTATTTTTCTTTCCTTAAGGATAGCCTCTTCCAAAAAATTTGCAAGGTCTTTTAAGCTACCACTATGCTTAACCCCTATCTTATCAGCCCTATCCCTAATAGACGCAACAGGACCAGTCCAAATTATATCTTCAATATCAACATCATCACCAAACAAATAATCCTCACCAGTATTTGCATCAATAACTCCTGCAAGGTCTTGAAGATTATACTCAAAGAAATAGCGGAATGAAGAATCTTGACGGAAAGTATAGGTATTTGCTTTATAGTTGAAGGCAGAGTCGGAATTACCCAAAATCAATATCAAACCATCTCCAACATCTTTTGCTAACTGTTTTCTACGATTAACGTATGTGCTTTTACTAAACATAATTATCTTATTTTTTAAATTCACTAAATAACGCCACAATAAGTCGTTTTCTTATTTTTCTATCTAATATTTTTAAGAATATCTAAGGTATGCCTGTATGACATTTCCACAGTCTTAATCTCCAATCTCTCATCAGGCGAATGCACACCACGAAGAGTAGGACCAAAAGAAATCATATCCATTCCCTTATATTTCTCACCAATAAGCCCACACTCCAAACCAGCATGAATAGCCCTAACAATTGGCTTCTTACCAAACAACCTCTCATAGCTCTCCTGAGCAACCTTAAGCACCTTACTATTAGGATTAGGCACCCAACCAGGATAACCATCACCATGGCTAACATCAGCACCCACCAAACGTAAACAAGCAGCATTCCTATCACAAGCAGCCTCCTTAGCAGTCTCAATGGAAGAACGTTGAGAAGTAGCAATAACAAAACAACCCTCCTTCATCTTCACAGAAGCCAGATTGGTAGAAGTCTCCACAAAATTAGGAATCTCCCTACTCATAGCCAAAACCCCATGAGGAATAGCATACAAAACATTAAGCAAATCCTCTTGAGTCATAGAATCCACAACCTCCTTAGCAGGCTCCACCTCTTCAATCTTAACACCAAGATTAGGCTCAGTAGAACGGAACTCAAAACGAATATCCTCATTATATTTTTCCACCCTACTAACCATATCCTTAGCGTCCATCTCATCAACCACCACCACAGCATTAGCCTCTCTTGCAATAGCATTTCTTAAATTACCACCATCAAAACTTGCCAAAGCAAAATCCAAATTATCATTCAAAGTCCAAAGGATACGATTCAAAACCTTATTAGCATTAGCCAATCCCTTGTTAATATCATCTCCAGAATGTCCACCCTTACCACCAAAAACAGAAATCCTATAAGTCTTACCCTTAGGAGCAGGCTCCATCTCATAAGGAATCTTTCCCATAGTGTCCTTACCACCAGCACAACCAATAAATAACTCACCCTCATCTTCCGAATCCAAATTTATCAAAATCCTACTCTTAAGGAAGTCAGGACTCAAAGCCTCAGCACCCGAAAGACCAGTCTCCTCATCAACAGTAAACAAACACTCAATATTTCCATGCTCAACATCATCACTATCCAAAATAGCCAATGCCATAGCCATACCAATACCATCATCAGCACCCAAAGTAGTACCCCTTGCCTTCAACCAGCCATCTTCCACATAAGCCTCAATAGCATCTTTTTCAAAATCAAAGACCTTATCGCTATTCTTCTCACACACCATATCCATATGCGATTGCAAGCACACCCAAGGTCTATTCTCATAACCCTTAGTAGCACCCTTTCTAATCAACACATTACCAATTTCATCTCTTAGAGTTTCCAAATTTCTTTTCTTACCCCAGTTCATAAGATATTCAATAATCTTATCCTCCTTCTTAGAAGGGCGAGGGATTTGCAAAATTTCCGCAAAAATTTCAAACACTTTTTTAGGCTCCAAAGCCAATAATTCACTGTTCATAGTCTATATTTTATTAAATTATTATTTTCAAAAACAATTTTCAAAGATACAGAAAATTTTTGTTTTAAGAAGAAAGAAAGGGGATTTATTTTAAATTTGTATCTTTGCTTATTAGTAACAACCTGCCATTGCAAGTCTTACCTTATCTCTATGTTGTGAATTGCTTTTAAATTTGTATCTTTGCTTATTAGTAACAACGGAAAACGCTGCCAGCCTAATGGCTTTTTAGTTGTGAATTGCTTTTAAATTTGTATCTTTGCTTATTAGTAACAACTATTCATATCAGAAATATAAGCTATTAAGTGTTGTGAATTGCTTTTAAATTTGTATCTTTGCTTATTAGTAACAACAAAGACAATTCGAGTTTCCAAAATTGAGGAG
>CAYFWD010000026.1:0-21596 GCA_964346795.1 uncultured Bacteroidaceae bacterium | reverse complement strand
ATTATATTCTTTTTACTTATGAATAAACTCAACCAAATTATCTCTTAGTCGGCTACCCCCTATCCTAAAATACTTTTTATTGAGGTTATCCTTGCCCAAATAATGAGAAAATAATATGTAGTAATCTAAAGCTTGTTCTGCGGTAGAAATCCCTCCTGCTGCCTTTATAGACTTCAATACTCCTGTCCTATCATAGTAATCCTTTATTGCTTTCAACATAGCAGAAAAAGAATAAATATCGGCTCCCTTTTCTATCTTTCCTGTTGAGGTTTTGATAAAATCGGCTCCTGCTTCAAGATTAATCATACTTGCCTTATAAATATTCTCCAAACTTCCCAATTCTCCAACCTCTAAAATAACCTTCAGAATTTTATCCCCACAGACCTGCTTCAAAACAGATGTTTCGTGTGAAACATTTTCATATTTACCTTCCAAAAACAAGCCTCTATTCATTACTATATCTATCTCCTCCGCATTATTATCTATTGAGTATTTTACTTCATTTTTCTTGAGTTCTAATGGTAATTGACCATGAGGGAAGCCTCCACTAACTACTACCTTTTTTATGTCTTTATCATGTAAATTTTCATTTAACTCTTTTAGAAAAATTGGATAAACACATATTCCTGCTACCTTAAGCGATTCTTTTACTTTTGATTTTTTTATTAAGTCTTTTATATTATTTTCAGTATCTGTAGAATTTAAAGAAGTAAGGTCAAGACATTGTAGGCATGTTTTTACAGCCTCTCCCCTATCTATATTTTTTCTTCCCTCTAAGATTATTTTATCAACTAAGTTTTTATAATTTGGGTTATTCATTATTGGTTTTTAGATTTCGAGAAACTTATTTTTGCAAATTTTGGTAGCTGTCTTTTGGAGGTAAGTTTTCTTTTAATAAAAAATCTCATAAATAATTCTTTCCTCCATGCTTTTTGGTTAAGTTTTTTTCTATTTATAAGTTTTCTCTTCAAGATTTTTATCCTATATCTATCAGAAAAATCAATGTTTTTATTTTCGTAAAATATATTTCTATTAGCAATTATTAGGTCTGTTATGGGGATATTCATTGGGCAAACCTTAGTACAGTTACCACATAAAAGACAATTAAAGCTAAGATGTTTTGAACCGTCAATTGTTTCTAAAAAAGGTAAAACAATATTGGCTATTGGTCCTGAGAATACATTATTATAAGGCATATCCCCTATCAAAGAATATATTGGACATACCTTTTTGCACGCATCACAATCAATACAGGTTAAAGCCTTTCTATGTTCTTTCAATTCTAATAAATTAGTTCGTCCATTATCAATAATAAAAAGTTCTAAATCGTTTTCTTCATTATTTTTTTTAGTATAAAAGGCTGTTATTGGCAAATATTCCTCTTTATTTTTATGTATTGAATATAATTTTGAAAGAAGTTCTACGTCCTCAATATTTCTCAATACATTATTAAATGGAAGAACAAAAATTTTTAATTCAGAAGAGAGCACCTGCTCCATTTCTATTGCAGAATTGAATGCTAAGTATAGACTTCCTGTTTGAGATATTGCGTATTTAGGTTCAAAAATAACGCATTTATTTGATTGAAGATTTACTTGTATCTCTTCATTTTTCAGTATTTTCTGTAATCCTAACTCTTCTGTAAATCTGCTTTCAAAAAGATTTACTTCTTTTATTTTTTTTTCTCTTAAAATCTTAATAATATCGTCTGAAAGAGAGTCATAATCTAACGAATAATTAACCTTACCTCCATTTTCATTGAACTTTTTTTCAAATAAAACCAGTAGTTCATCAATATGATTAACGTTTTTTTGTCTCAAATTGGCAGCTTTCTTTCTTGCATTAGCATAATTATTGAAGTTTTTGAAACTAATATCATCAATATCATATCTAATATCAATATCCTTATTAGTCTTCTTAATAACTTTTTTGCAATCTGAAATAAAAAACTTATACTCTGTTGTATTCATTAAATATATTTACTTTAAAATTTGAGATATTTTTTCTACCCTTCTTTGATGTCTTCCTCCTTCATATTGAGTTTTTAAAAACGTCAATACTATACCCAAAGCCTCTTCTTTTTCTATAAATCTTGCTGGTAAAGAACAAATATTAGCATCATTATGTTGTCTTGCTAAAGCTGCCATTTCATCTATCCAACATAATGCACATCTAACTTTTAAATATTTATTTGCTGTCATTTGTACTCCATTTCCACTACCACACATAATTATTGCAAGAGGATAAACTCCATCATTAATATCCTTAGCCAATGGATGAATAAAATCAGGATAATCACAACTATCTGTTGAATTAGTACCATAATCTTTTACCTGATAGCCTAATTTTAAAAGCTCTTGTTTTAAATATTCTTTCAATTCATATCCTGCATGGTCAGATGCCATAGGAATAATTTTTAAATTATCTACCATATGTTGATAAGTTTTTTAATTGTTTATATACTCTTTTTTTATATAATTCTTTGATTTCAAAACCAAAATACTTTAGCAAAAATACTAATTATTTTACAAGTAATTATGTTTCAAAAGACAAAATTATACACTAAAATTGTTAGTATCTAAGATTATTTTTGTTGAAAATTTGTTTATCATATTTATAAGATATAATTTTGTTGATAAATTGGAGGTTTATTAATAAGTTTTTAAATGGTTTTTGAACAAAAAATATAAGCTTTTATCTGATTATTTACCAACAAAAATATTAAAAATAAATTTGTGAGTAAATAAATTATAATATTAATTACTAATTAGTTATTATAGAATATCTTTTTAATAATTTGTTTATAAAACAAGGTATTTGATAAAAGCAAAAAAAATAAAATTTTATTTTCAACCATATTAACAAGACATAATTAGAATAATATTTATAATTTAAAAGAAGTATAATATATAAAGAAAAATAGAAAATGACTACAAAGGAAAAAATAGAAAGAATATTAAAACTAAAAGAAGAAAAGAATGCAATAATACTTGCACATTTCTATCAAATACCAGAAATACAAGATATTGCTGATTTTATTGGAGATAGTTTAAACTTGGCTAACAAAGCAAAAGAAGTTGATAAAGACTTAATTCTATTTTGTGGTGTTCATTTTATGGGAGAAACTGCAAAAATTCTAAATCCTCAAAAGAAGGTAATTATTCCTGACATGGAAGCAGGTTGTTCATTAGCAGATTCTTGTCCAGAGAATGATTTTAAAAAATTCAAAGAACAAAATCCAAACCATATAGTAATTTCCTATATTAATTGTAGTGCAAAGATAAAAACTTTATCAGATATAATTTGTACTTCTGGAAATGCTATTCAGATAGTCAACTCATTACCTAAGGAACAAAAAATAATTTTTGCTCCAGATAAAAATTTGGGAGGATATATTAATAGGCTAACAGGTAGAAATATGCTTCTTTGGAATGGTACTTGTGAAGTGCATGAGCTTTTGACAGCGGAATTTACTTTAAAACAAAAATTAGAACATCCTGATGCTATATTAATTGCTCATCCTGAATGCAATGATTCTGTTTTGAAGATTGCAGATTTTGTTGGTTCAACTTCAGCAATGATTAATTATGTTAAGAATAGCAATAATAAAAAGTTCTTAGTAGCAACTGAATCAGGTATAATTCATCAATTAAAGAAAGATAATCCTAACAAAGAATTTATTGTTGTTACCCAAGATGAAACTTGCTCTTGTAATGATTGTCAATATATGAAATTAAATACAATTGATAAAGTTCTTGCTTCTTTAGAAGAAGAAAAGTTTGAAATTGTTTTGGATAATGATTTAATTGAAAAAGCAGAGAAACCTATTATTAAAATGTTAGATATTTCAAAAAAGTTGGGTATAATAAAATAAAGAACGAAAAAATTAAATATTTGAATAAAAATATTCTCATTTTTATTTTTCCTATTTTAACATTTTAATACTAATATAAATACCTATATAACAAATATATATTATCAATAAAAAATGTAATAATAGATAATTTTTTAACATTGAGAATTAAAAATTTTTGATGACCTTAGTATTTGATAAGCTATAATTGTTAATAATATTAAAATTTACTTGAGTAAAAAATATCAAATGAGAATTAAAATTTTTGTTGCAATATTATTTATTGGATTTTTTACGAATTCTTTTTCTCAAAATTTTAATAGGATTTTTTGGAGCTTGGACTTTAAAGATAAAATTTGGATAATTTCAAAACCAAATTCAGCTATTAAGGTTAAGAAAATTTCTAAACAGGTAAGTAATTTTTCTAATAATAAAAATAATGGTATTGGGATTTATCCTAATGATGAAGGAAATATTGATGCATTTAGACATATTTACTTAATGTATAAGCTTTCAAGTAATATAGGTGTGGAGAAGGCAAGACGTTATGGAAATATTTATGAAGCTTATAATAAAAAGATTTTCAATAAGAAAGAAAATTCAGGATATGATAGAGCAGGAGAGTGGATGGATAAGTTTAATAATGAGATAGGAATTTATGTGTTTTTGAAAATAGGAAAAACATCGGACGAAAAAGCTATTCAAGAGATTGGGTATCAGATAAAAGAAGGAAATGCTAGAAAGATAAAAATGGATACTAAAGGTAATAGTTTAAGTATTGATAACAAGATAATTAATAAAGAAATTTGGATAAAAAATTGGGTTAATGAGAGAGTTTTAATTGAATCTAATAAGTAAATATATGAAGACTAAGTTTTTAATAATAATTCTATTAAGTGCAAACATTCTAAATGCACAATCATATAAATATGCTCATTATTGTTTGGATTCTTTGATTTCAAAAGATTTTAAGGGTAGGGCATATCAAGAAAATGGAGATAGGATAGCTGCTAATTTCATAGAGAGAGAACTTATAAAAAACGGAGCTAAACCAGTAAAAGATAATCTATTCCAGCAAAAACTTCCTATAAGTATAAATAATATAGAGTCAGCAAAACTTAAACTTTTCTCCAAAGACAGTTCTTATTTAAAATTGGGAGAAGAGTTTTTGGTTTATGGATTTTCTCCAAGTACAGATATAATAATTGAGAATCAAAAACCTATAATTATTGATTTTAATAAAAAGAAAGTAAAAGAAGATTTGAGTTTTTATAATGGAAAAATTATCTTATTTGATTTAAAGATAGTTGATAATCTTAAAGTTAACAATTTAATTAAAGAATTTGTTTCTAAAGAAATAAGCCCAAAACTAATTATTATTCAAAATAATAAAAAAATTCAGTTTCCTTCAGGTAGAACTCAATCTAAGTTTCCTGTTATTATGTTAAGAGACAGCCCTATAAAAAAGAAAATAAATTATCTAAATCTATCAATTAAGGCAAATTGGCAGGAGAGTTATATTACTCAAAATGTCTGGGCTATGGTTGAGGGTAAAGTGCATAAGGATAGTTTTTTTGTTTTTGTTGCACACTATGACCATCTTGGAAAAATAGGTGAAGATTGTTATTTCCCAGGTGCAAATGATAATGCTTCTGGAGTTGCTGTTCTACTTGATATGGCTAAGTACTATTCTCAAAATCCTTCTGACTATTCCATTGTATTTATTTTTACAACTGCAGAAGAAATAGGACTTTTAGGTTCAAAATATGCTGCAGAGAATCCTTTTATCAACTTAGAAAAGATAAAATTTTTATTTAATTTGGATATGTGTGGAACAGGTTCTGGAGGAATTGCTTTGATTAATGGTAAGAAGGAGACCAAGGCTTCAGATTTATTTATAAGTATTAATCAAGACAAACGTTACTTTAATGAAATAAGAGTAGGAGGGGAGAGTTGTAATTCAGACCATTGTTATTTTGTTAAGAAAGGAGTTCCTTCTTTGTTTTTATTTACTTTTGGCTGTGAATACAATGAATATCACACAGTTTTTGACGATGGAAAAGATTTATCTTTCACTAAACATATTGATTTTTGTAATATTCTTAAGGATTTTATCAACTTATATAATAGATAAGTAACTAATTATTAGTGTTTTTATTCCATGCTTTCATTTTCTTATCCTTTAGTTTCTGTTTGTGAAAAATAAACTAAGGTTAAATAAAATTATCTCTGAGATATTTTCAAATAAACGAAACTTAATTTCAAAAAGAAGAGATTTAATTTAGATTATCCTTTAATAATTTTCTCCTTTGATAAGTGGGATAATTTATGTACTTTTGTAGCTTGAATTTTAGTAAATAAAAATAATATAAATATGGATTTCAAACAAGCTATTTTGGAAGGTATTCCTGATTATCTTCCTCCAAAAAAAGAATATGATTTAACTGTAAATCATGCTCCTAAAAGGAAAGATATTCTTAGTAAAGAAGAAAAAAAATTGGCATTAAAGAATGCTTTAAGATATTTTGACCCTAAGTTTCATCCTGAATTAGCAAAGGAATTTAAAGAGGAGTTAGAAACTTATGGAAGAATATATATGTATAGGTTTCGTCCTGATTATAAGATGTATGCAAGAGATATTGAAGAATATCCAGCCAAAACTAAACAGGCTGCAGCAATTATGCTTATGATTCAAAATAACTTGGATTATGCTGTTGCTCAACATCCTCACGAGTTAATTACCTATGGTGGTAATGGTGCAGTTTTTCAAAACTGGGCACAATATAGATTGGCTATGAAATATTTAGCTGAAATGACCGAAGAACAAACTCTTGTGATGTACTCTGGACACCCAATGGGCTTATACCCAAGTCATAAGGATGCTCCAAGAGTTGTGGTTACAAATGGTATGGTTATTCCTAACTATTCAAAGCCAGATGATTGGGAAAGATTTAATGCACTTGGTGTTTCTCAATATGGACAGATGACAGCTGGAAGTTATATGTATATAGGACCTCAAGGAATTGTACATGGAACGACTATAACAGTCTTGAATGCAGGAAGAAAGATAGGTAATGATGGACTTGGAGGCAAATTATTTATCACTGCAGGTTTGGGAGGAATGAGTGGTGCTCAACCTAAGGCAGGAAATATAGCAGGTTGTGTTTCAATAACTGCTGAAATTAATCCAAAGGCAACTAATACTCGTTATCAGCAAAAATGGGTTGATGAGGTTTATGATGATTTGGATAAATTGTGGGCAAGAGTCAATAAGGCAAGAGAAAATAAGGAAGTAGTATCTTTTGCTTATCAAGGTAATGTTGTTGATTTATGGGAGTATGCAGCTAATAATAATATTAAAGTTGACTTAGGTTCTGACCAAACTTCTTTGCATAATCCTTGGGCAGGAGGTTATTATCCTGTAGGGGTTAGCTTTGAAGAATCAAATAGATTGATGGCAGAGGAACCAGAAGAGTTTAAGAAAAAGGTTCAAGAAAGTTTAAGAAGACATGTTGCAGCAATAAATAAATTAACTGCAAAAGGTATGTATTTCTTTGATTATGGTAATGCTTTTCTTTTAGAATCTTCAAGAGCTGGTGCTGATGTAATGAAAGAAGATGGCACTTTCCGTTACCCTTCTTATGTGCAAGATATAATGGGGCCTATGTGTTTTGATTATGGTTTTGGACCTTTCCGTTGGGTTTGTACATCTGGCAAAAGTGAGGATTTAGATGTTAGCGACCATATTGCAATGGAGGTTTTGGAAGAAATTGCAAAAACATCACCTAATGAAATTCAGCAACAGATGAGAGATAATATTCAATGGATAAAAGGAGCAAAAGAAAATAATTTGGTTGTTGGTTCTCAAGCTCGTATTCTTTATGCTGATTGCGAAGGAAGAACTAAAATTGCTGCAGCATTTAACAAAGCAATAAAAGAAGGTAAGATTTCAGCTCCAATTGTTTTGGGAAGAGACCATCACGATGTTTCTGGAACAGATAGTCCATTTAGAGAAACTTCTAATATTTATGATGGTTCTTCTTTTACAGCAGATATGGCAGTTCAAAATTGTATTGGAGATAGTTTTAGAGGAGCAACTTGGGTTTCTTTACATAATGGAGGAGGAGTTGGTTGGGGAGAAGTGATTAATGGAGGTTTTGGAATGGTTATTGATGGTTCTGAAGATGCAGATAGAAGATTAAGAAATATGCTATTTTGGGATGTGAATAATGGAATCTCAAGAAGAAGTTGGGCAAGGAACGAGGGAGCAATATTTGCAATTAAGAGAGCTATGGAAGTAGAACCAAGACTAAAAGTAACGCTTCCAAATATGGCAGATGAGGATTTAATAAAAAATATATTTTAATAATCTCACTTACTATTAAGAGTTTATATATGCTGTTTCATGTGAAACGGTATTAAAATAATAGGATATGAAAGCTTGGTTTGCTCTTTATGTTCAACCGAGAAAAGAAAAGGTAGTAGAGAAAGAATTGTTGAAAAGGGGATATGAAGCTTATTTACCTTTGAAGAAAGAGTTGAGACAATGGAAAGATAGAAAAAAGATAGTAGAGACACCACTTATACCTTCATATGTTTTTGCCTTTATTGAAGAGAACGAGATGTGGGAAATAATTAGAATAAGTGGATGTGTGAAATTTATTTGGTTTAATGGCAAGCCTTGTCCTATTCCTAATGAGCAGATAGATTCAATTAAACTCTTATTAAAAAATGATATTGAAATAGAGTTGCAGACACAAACCAAGCCATCTCTTGGAGATAAAGTTAGAATAATTGAAGGAGTATGTGCGGGATTAGTTGGCGCTATAAAGCACATGAAAACTAATAATAATTTCTCCATAGAAATTGATGCTTTAGGAATTGACCTTACAATAACTTTAGATAAATCATTGCTTCAGTTAGTAGAAAAAGTTTAATAATATATAAAACAATAAAAAACAAAGAATCATTATGAAACAATTTTTTAAATTTATGTTTGCTTCCTGCTTGGGAGTGTTTTTGTCAACAATATTAGTATTAATACTTCTTTTCATTATTGGTACTTCAATTGTTGCCTCATCAACAAAGAGTGTTCCAACTATAAAAGAAAATTCGGTCTTAGTTATAAAATTAGATAAGCCAATTTATGATAGAGAAGTATCTGATTTTTCTGCATTCTTTAGTTTAGGAAGTAGTGATATTGACATGAGTTCATCAATAGGATTGACAGAATTTATTGCAGTTATTAATAAAGCAAAGTCTGACCCAAATATTAAAGCTATTATGTTAGATTTGTCTTTAATCCAAGCAAATGGATGGGCAACAATCCAAGAGATGAGAGATGCTCTTGTTAGTTTTAAGGAGTCAAAGAAGAAGATATATGCTTTTAGTGATAGTTATACGCAAAATGCATACTATCTTGCTACAGTAGCCGACGAGATTGCTCTTAATCCAGTAGGAAATTTACAACTAACAGGTATCGGAGGTCAGGTAATGTTTGTAAAGGACTTATTAAATAAGTTTGATGTTGAAGTAGAGCTTATTCGTCCTGCTAACAATGAATACAAAAGTGCAGGAGAAATGTTTGTAAATAGGAAAATGAGTGAGGCAAGCAAAAAGCAAATCAAAGCTTATATATCTTCAATTTGGGAACAGATAGCAATAAATATGTCTGATTCAAGAAAGATAGATATCAATACTTTAAATAATAATGTATCTAATTTGGAAACCTTTATGGCAGAAGATGCTTTGAAGAATAAATATGTTGACAATCTAACTTTCAGAACAAATTATCAAGAAAAAATAAAAACAGACCTTAAATTAAAAAAGGTTAATTGGGTTCAATATAAGAAATATAGGAGTTCAATAGTTGATATTCTTCCAAAAGGTAAAGAACAAATAGCAGTTATTTATGCTTTTGGAGATGTTGCTCAAGGCAAGGGAAGTGATTTATCAATAGGAAGTGAAACAATAGTAAAAGAGATAAGAAGAGCAGTAGAGAGTAGTAGAGTAAAGGCTATTGTCCTTAGAATTAATTCTGGAGGAGGAGATGCAATTGCTTCAGAGCAGATGACAAATGAAGTAATTAAGGCAAATAAGGTTAAACCTGTTATAGTTTCAATGGGAGATGTTGCTGCTTCAGCAGGTTATGAAATGGCTTGTGGGGCAAAGAAAATAGTTGCCAATCCATTAACTATTACAGGTTCAATAGGAGTTTTTGGTGTTATTCCAAACTTTGGAAAAGCATTAAAGAATAAAATAGGAATAGGATTTGATACAGTTCAAACACATAAGAACTCCATATTTATTACTGGAGTAAGTCCTATGAGTGCTGACACACGAGCAACCATGCAAAAAAGCATTGATTCTTTCTATAAAAACTTTGTAACCAGGGTTGCAACAGGAAGGAATAAATCATTCCAATATATTGATAGTATTGCTAAAGGCAGGGTTTGGGTAGGAAAAGAAGCTAAAGAATTGGGATTGGTTGATGAGTTTGGAGGCTTATATAAGGCAATAGAAATAGCAGCTAATGAGGCAAAAATTAAAGATTATGGAATTGTTGCACTACCAAAAACTAAGGATATTACAGAGCAAATCTTAAGTGCAATGGGTCAAGATGTGGAGTTAAAACTATTTACAAAAGAATTAGGAAAGCCGTATTCATTTTTCTTAGAGCTAAAAAGCATTTCAGATATGCAAGGAGTTCAAGCAAGAATACCTTATTTAATTAGTTTCTAAAAAAATATATTTGAGAAAGAAATTTTCATTTACAGAGATATGATTTTTGAATGAAAGAGATTAATTATATTGATTGGGGATTAATAGATTATAAAGAGGCTTGGGATAGGCAGGAAGAGATTTTTCAAAAAAAAATTGAGATAAAACTTAACAACTCTACTTCTTTTGATATAAAACAAGATTTTATTCTTTGTGAACATCCTCATGTTTATACTCTTGGAATGAATGGAAAGGTCAATAATCTTCTGATAAATGATGATTTTTTAAAGAAAATAAATGCAACTTACTACAAAACTAATCGTGGAGGAGATATAACCTATCATGGTTTTGGGCAAATTGTAGGCTATCCAATCTTAGATATTGAAGCTCTTGGCTTGTCTTTGAAAGATTATATTTGGACAATAGAGGAAATGGTAATTAAAACAATGAATCATTATGATATTAATTGCCAAAGATTGAAAGGGGCAACAGGAGTTTGGATGGATGTAGAGGGGAAAAATGCGAGAAAGATTTGTGCAATAGGAGTTAGAGCTTCTAGATATATTACTATGCATGGTTTTGCATTAAATGTCAATACAGATTTGAAATATTTTCAATATATAAATCCTTGTGGTTTTATTGATAAGGGAGTTACTTCTATGGAAAAAGAAATAGGAAGTAGGGTAGAGGTTGAGAGTGTAAAGAAACTACTATATGATAATTTTGTTAGCTTAATAAATAAATAAAATAAGAAAAATGAAACGTCAAGAATTAATTAGTTTGATAGAAAAGAAAAAATCCTTTCTTTGTGTTGGTTTAGATTCGGATATTAACAAAATACCTTCTCATTTGCTTAATGAAGAAGACCCTGTCTTTGAGTTTAATAAAGCAATAATTAACTCAACCCTTCCTTATACTGTTGCTTATAAGCCCAATTTAGCATTTTATGAAAGTAGAGGGATAAAGGGTCTTATTTCTTTAAAGAAAACTATGGATTATCTTTCTCAGTTTAAAGAAGAATGTTTTACAATTGCCGATGCTAAAAGGGGAGATATAGGAAATACATCAGAACAATACGCAAAGGCTTTTTTAGACCCAAATGGAGATTTTAATTTTGACTCAATGACAATAGCTCCTTATATGGGAGAGGACTCTGTAAAGCCTTTTACTATTTATGAAGATAAATGGGTTATATTACTTGCTCTAACCTCCAATAAAGGAGCTAATGATTTTCAGTTTTTAGAAGATAATGAAGGTAAACCTTTATTTGAAAAAGTGATAACAAAGAGTCAAGAGTGGGGAAATAAAGACAATTTAATGTTTGTTTGTGGTGCAACTCAGGCAAGTATGTTTGAAAGGATTAGAGAATTAGCACCACAAAACTTTTTACTTGTTCCAGGTATTGGAGCTCAAGGAGGTTCTTTGGAAGAGGTTTCAAAGTTTGGAATGATAAAAGATTGTGGACTTTTAGTTAATTCTTCAAGAGCAATAATTTTTGCCGACAAAACTCAAGACTTTGCATCTATTGCAGGAAAAGAAGCAAAGAAAGTACAAGAAGAAATGGAAAAATATATGAATTTATATATGAAATAAACTTACCAAATCATTAATTTGGTTGTTTATATATTTTGAAGGGATAATTAATTGTATATTTACACCCAATAAAAAAGTTTGTATGAATAAGATTATTAATGTATTATTATTTTTAATGATAAATGTCATTAGTATTTCTGTATTCTCTCAAACCTATCTTATGCCAACAAGTGGGAATGTTTCCTATACAACTAACACTGGTAAAATATATGATGATGGAGGAGTTGATGGCAATTATTCTACTCGCGTTAATGCGAAGATGACAATATATCCTGCAACCGTATCAAAAAAGATAAAAATCACAGGAACTTATGATTTAGAAGAGTTTTATAAGACAAAACTTATTATTTATAGTGGGGACGAAACTTCTACAAGTGTTCTTTTTTCAAATCTTAATCACCCGATGACAGGTTCTATAGATGTAACCTCAACGACAGGACCGATAACTATTTATTTTTTTGTTGATACCGATATTCCAAATAGTGGATTTGACTTAACTATTAGTGTTTGTGATGATTGTCCTATAGCTTCTGCAATTTCTCCTCGTGTACTTACTGACAGTACTACTTTTATTAGTTGGAATGGAGATGCTGGAGCTTCACATTGGTTGATTAGAATTATCTCTCTTACAGAAGACACTATTATTGAAAGTTCAACAAATAGTGTTCTATTAACGGATTTAAATCATTGTGAGTTATATATGGTAGTAATTTTTACTCCTTGTGATATAACACCAAATGCTTGTCCAAAAATATTTCCAAATGCTGAATGGATTCAATGTGAGTGTGATGTGCCAAATGGAGGCTCTGCTGAACTAAATGGAGACACTTTAAAGGCCAATTGGACTTCTACATCTACAAATACTGAGTGGACTGTTTTGGTGGTTTTGAATGGAGATATTATTGATTCAACTATAACCACAAGTAACTCTGCAACCTTTACGGGACTTGACTCTAATGAATGCTATAAAGTTTATGTGTTTGAGAACTGCCATAATGTTCCTTTTTCTTTAATTTGTAATAAACTTGAGATAGTTGTTTGTCAGCCAATTCAATGTCCTTGTCCAATGGTTTATAATGTAAGATTTAATATTATATCAGATTCGATAACGGTTTATTGGAATGAACCAAGTAATGATGTAGAGTGGTATGTTGAACTATATTATCAAGGTAATTTAATATCTACAATTATTACTAATGACACTTTGGCTACTTTTAATAACTTAGAAGCAAATACAGAATATCTAATTAAGATTTATTCCTATTGTTTGGATTCTGTATCTTGTCCTTTATTATTTCCAGTAAAAACACTTTGTGCTTGTCCTCAAGCAGAGGAGCCACATCTTCTTAGCATTGACCATGGAATAGTAATTATTGAATGGGAGAATAATGCCAATTCTCCAGGTTGGATTGTTGCTTGGAGAGTTGAAGGCTCAACAATAGTTAATTACGATACAACATACATAAATTCCATACAACTTGATTTAACTAATATAAATGGATTAATTCATGTAACAATTCATTCTTATTGTGATAATTTTTCTCAAAATTGTGCAGCTTCCTTAAATTTTATAATGATAGAAACAGCTGGTGATTGTTTTAATTTCACAGACCTAACATCGCCTTCTCTCAATGCAAGATTTGGAACATATAATTATCCTTATGTATTTTCAGGATTAATAGATTATGGCTATGAAAGTATTAATAGTCGTCATACGGTTCATTATGACACTTCGGAGCGAGATATACGGACAAATAATCTTCTTAGAACTATTCCTAAAGGGTCTTTAGCTTCCATTAGACTTGGAAATTGGAAAGGTGGAGCTCAAGCTGAAAGTATTACTTATGCATATAATGTTGATACAAATAATTATAACCTAATGATTCTTAACTATGCAATCGTTCTTCAAGACCCTAACCATAGTGCATCAGAACAACCTAAATTTTTATTAGAAATTCTTAATTCAAGTAATGAAATAATTGATTCTGTTTGTGGTTATGCTAACTTTGTTGCAAGTACAAACTTAGGATGGAATACCGTTAGCGGCTCAAATGTAATATGGAAAGATTGGACTAAGATAGGGTTTGACCTTTCTCAATATCATGGTCAAATAATAAAGGTTCGTCTTACAACATTTGACTGTAAAGAGGGAGGGCATTACGGTTATGCTTATTACACATTAAGCTGTTCCAGAAAAGATATTTCAACCTCTTCTTGTGGGGATAGTTATACCAATATTTTTAGTGCTCCAGAAGGATTTAACTATCAATGGTATTCTTCTGCAAATCCAAGTCAAGTTCTTTCCACACAAAGAGTTTTAGAAATAGTTACAGATTCTACTCAAAACTATTATTGTATTGTCTCATCAATAGAAAACCCTATTTGTAAGTTTAGAATAGATGCTTATGCAGGGAAACGTTATCCTTTGGCGAATTTCACTTATGAAATAGAACCTAAGGATTGTTATTATGAGGTAAAATTTTTCAATAATAGCAAGCTTTCTTCAAATGGTATTGACCCACTGCCTTCAGGAGAGGGCTGCGAAAATATTAAATGGATATTTGATGATGGAGAAGTGCAATATATTGATAATCCTATAAAAAAATATTACACCTCAGGAGAATTTACCGTTAAACTTATTGCTGGACTTTCTGATTTTCTATGTACTGACACAATGGAGGTACTTTTAAGATTAGTTAGTCCTAATGGAGTTCTTACAATTATTGGCGACTCCTCTTTATGTGAAGGAGAAAGTACAACTCTTACAGCAACAATGCAGGGACAATACCATTGGAATAGCTCCGATACTACTCAAAGTATAACCTTTACTCCAACAATAGATTCCCTATACATTGTTAGGGTAAAGGATTCATTAGGGTGTTTACACTATGCTTCCAAAATGGTAAGAGTACACCCACACTACAATGGAATAATAGTTTATGATACAGTTTGTGATGATTTTGTTTATGATGCACAAGGAACAATACTTACTGAATCAGGAACCTATAATCTTAATTTAATATCAACTTATGGTTGTGATTCCAATATTATTCTAAATTTAACCATAAATCCAACCTTTTTTGATACAAGTTTTGCAATAATTTGTGATAATGAAGATTTTATTTTCCACGACTTGGAATTAGATTCAACAGGAGTTTATGAGATTAGATACTTAACAGCAGGAGGTTGTGATAGTGTCTATGTTCTTCATCTAACTGTAAACAAAACATATAATGACACAATATTTGCAGATATTTATTATGGAAATGCCTATAAAGAATATGGCTTTAATGAACGCACGACAGGATTTTATACTCAATTCCTACAAAGTGTAAATGGTTGTGATAGTATTTTATATCTTGATTTGCAGGTTGACAGAATTATGTTTCCAAATGTTGTAACTCCAAATGGAGATGGTATAAACGATATTTTTGAAATACATAATCTCATAGAACAAGATGCTTTTCCAGAGAATGAGCTCTTTATTTACAATCGTCAAGGAAAATTAATTTATAGAATAAAGAATATAAAAAAGACAGAAGATTTATGGTCTCCTGCTCAAACTAATTCTCCAACAGGAACCTATTTTTATCGTTTCAAAGGCATAAGACACGATAAAAACATTGATATAATAGGCTCAATAGAGGTTTTGAAATAAGATTTATGGACTATCCAAAAATAAAAATACCACTCTAAAAAATGGAGTGGTATTTTATTTATTATGTTTTAAAAAAAACTCTTAGTTTGTTCTTCCTGGGTAAACCTTTAAGGCTTCTTCCAAACATTTTACTGCTGCTTGAATGTCTTCAACACATAAGCAATAAGTAATACGAGCTTGTTTTCTTCCCTTTTCTGGGTCAGAATAGAAACCTGTTGCAGGAGCCAACATTACTGTTGCACCATTGTATGAGAAGTCTTCCAATAACCATTTACAGAACTTATCACTATCATCAATAGGCATTTGAATCATTGTATAGAAAGCTCCCTTTGGCATTGGGCAGAAACAACCAGGGATTTTATTGATAGCTTCAATCAAAACACCTCTTCTCTTTGTATATTCTGCACTTACTTCTGTAAAGTAAGACTCTGGAGTATCAACAGCTGCTTCTCCAAATATTTGTCCAAAGTATGGAGGGCAAAGTCTTGCTTGTGCCATACGCATTGCAGCTCCCATAACTTCTTTGTTCTTACTTACAATACAACCTACTCTTGCTCCACAAGCACTATAGCGTTTTGAAACAGAGTCAACCAATACTACATTTTCTTCTAAACCTTTTAGGTTCATAACAGAGTTATGTTTAGCTCCATCGTAGCAAAATTCTCTATAAACCTCATCAGCGAATAAGTAAAGGTCATATTTCTTAGCCAATTTTCCTAAAACCTCAAGCTCTTCTTGAGAATAAAGATAACCAGTTGGGTTATTAGGATTACAAACCATTATTGCTTTTGTCTTTGGAGTAATGGCTTTTTCAAAATCTTCAATTGGAGGAAGAGCAAATCCGTTTTCAATATATGAAGGAATTGTTTTGATAGTAACATTACTTTGGATAGCAAAAGAATTATAATTAGTGTAATAAGGCTCTGGGATAATAATTTCTTCACCTTCGTTTAAACATACAGAGAAAGCAAATTGAAGAGCTTCAGAACCTCCATTGGTAACTATAATTTCATTTTCTGTAACATTAATATTATTCTTTTGGTAATAACTTGCTAATTTCTTTCTGTAAGAAAGGTTACCTGCTGAATTAGTATATTCAACAATTGGCATATCAGCATTTTTCAATGCATCAATAGCTCCTTTTGGAGTAAGGATGTCAGGTTGTCCAATGTTAAGGTGATAAATTTTAATCCCCCTTGCTTTTGCAGCATCTGCAAAAGGTACTAGCTTTCTAATAGCTGAAGCAGGTAATACCTTACCTTTATGCGATATTTGTGGCATAATAAAATTCTTTTAATTAGTATTTTTGATTATTAAATTTCTTTAAGGTTTATTTTAGAACCTTACCTTTAATTCTTAAAATAACTCTGTTATTACTTGCATTTGACTCAACAGTAACTGTCTTGTTGATTGGGCCAGGGTTTGCAGTATTATATTTTACTCTAATAGAAGCAGTTTGACCTGGCATTAATGGTTCTTTTGACCAAGCAGGAACAGTACAACCACAAGAAGAACGAACATTTGATAAGATTAAAGGAATTTTTCCAGTATTTTTGTAAGTAAATGTTGTTTCTCCGTTTCCATTTCTTGGAACATCACCATAATCATGCTCTAGCTTATCAAAGGTGATTTCAGCTTGAGTGCCTACTGCATTATTGTTAGGAGTAGATGTTTTGCTTTGTTGAGCCATTACTCCAAATGTTACTCCAAAAACAAGGAGTGTAAATAAAACTAATTTTTTCATTTTAATTGTGTGTTTTAATTTTTGTTTATTTATTTGTTTCTTCCCACAACCTTGCCAGTAAGAATTAAAACAATTCTACTTTGGCTTTTGTCGTTGGTTGAAACTGTTATACTTCTTTTTATATTTCCAATAATATTGGTGTTGTAATCCACCTTAATGCTTCCACTTTGGTTAGGCATAATTGGGTCTTTTGGCCAATTTACTACCGTACAACCACAAGAAGAAACAACATTATTAATAATCAAAGGTATTTCTCCCTCATTCTTAAAAATAAATTCAACCTCTCCATTATCCCCTGCAAAAACCACGCCATAATCATGAGAAGTTGTTTCAAAAACAATTTTTGCTTGGCCATTTTCTTTGTTCTTTTGAGCATTAGCTCCAATTGATATAACAATCAAAAAACAAAAAAAGTAAGTAACCAAACTAAAATTTAATCTTTTTTTTATCAACCTCTTCATGTTTTTTATCCCAAAACTAATTTGCAAAGTTAAAGAATATTTTCAACCCATTAAAAAGTATTTGAAATTATTTTTATCTTTGCACTCAAGCAAATAACAAAATTTGTAAAAAAATACTTTTTTCTTATGGAATATTTCGCACATCCAACAGCAATTATAGACGAAGGTTGCGTCATTGGATTAGGTACAAAGATATGGCATTTTTCTCATATTATGATAGGAGCAAAGCTTGGAGAAAAATGTAATATCGGACAAAATGTAGTAATTTCACCAGAGGTTGTTTTGGGAAATAACGTAAAAGTTCAAAATAATGTTTCTATCTACACAGGAGTTATTTGTGAAGATGATGTCTTTTTAGGACCTTCATGTGTTTTCACCAACATAAAAAACCCACGCTCAGCCATCAATCGCAAAGACCAATACGCCAAAACAATAGTAGGCAAAGGAGCAACAATAGGAGCTAACTCAACAATAGTTTGCGGACATAATATAGGGGAGTATGCTTTTATTGGGGCAGGAGCAGTAGTAACAAAAACTATTCCTCCTTATGCCTTAGTAATAGGTAACCCAGCAAGACAAATAGGCTGGATGAGCGAATATGGACATAAACTTCACTTTAACGAAGAATCAATAGCTGTTTGTCCAGAATCAGGACAAGAGTATAAATTAGAAGAGAATAGAGTTATAAGAATAAAATAAATAAATGAAAAACTTTGGAATAATTGGAGTTGCAGGATATATAGCACCTCGCCACCTAAAAGCAATAAAAGACACTAATAACAACCTTATCGTAGCACTTGATAAATCTGACACTGTTGGAATAATGGATTCCTATTTTCCTAACTGTTCATTCTACACAGAGTTTGAAAGATTTGATAGATACGTTGAAAAGATAAAACATACAGACAAAAAATTAGACTATGTTTCTGTCTGTACACCTAACTATCTTCACGATGCACATATCCGTTTTGGATTACGTGCAGGAGCAGATGTAATTTGCGAAAAGCCCCTTGTACTAAACCCTTGGAATATTGATGCCCTTGCAACCATGCAAAAAGAAACAGGAAGAAAAGTATATAATATCCTTCAGCTCCGTCTTCATGATGCAATAAAAAACTGGAAGAAGAAAATAGACGAAGGACCAAAGGATAAGATATACGATGTTGACCTAACCTACATAACCTCAAGAGGAACATGGTACTATACATCTTGGAAAGGAGTAACAGAAAAATCAGGAGGAGTAGCAACAAATATAGGAGTACATTTCTATGATATGCTTTCATGGATATTTGGCGAAGTAAAAGAAAACATAGTTCATATATACCAACACGATAGAGTAGGAGGCTTCTTACAATTTGAGAAAGCAAGAGTAAGATACTTTATGAGTATTAATGCAGACACCCTACCAAAAGAATGTATAGAAAAAGGAAAAAGAACCTATCGCAAGATAGAAATGGAAGGCACAGAAATAGAATTTAGCGAAGGCTTTACCGAACTACACACAGAAAGCTATAAAAACATATTAGACGGAAAAGGCTTTGGACTTGAAGACGCAAGAAACAGCATACAAATAGTTCACGACATAAGAAACGCAACCCCAATAGGACTAAAAGGAGACTATCACCCTCTTTGCAAACTACCATTAGTCAAACACCCATTCAAAATCTAAGCCTTAGTGATAGAAGTCAAAGACGCAACATCAATCATAGAACACTATAAGAAAATATATAAAAGGAAGGTTTATCGCCTTCCTTTTACTATTTTAGACGGGAAAGAAGTAGCCCTTTTGATGATAAAATACCGAAAAACCTTTATATCCCTTCCCTATATCTCACAAGGAATAGTAGAAACCAAGCCCAAGAGCTTTGACCCAATACCCTTTCCCTCAAAGTGGCAGATAAGAGACGTTGTACCTCATTCCCAATACGTCTATTCCGATAAAGTAAACTTTGAGATAAACCTTAGAGAAGAATATAAATACTCGTCCAACACCATACGAAAGATAAGGAAAGCAAAGCAAAATGGAATAATAATAAAATATGAAAGCGGAATAAGTCTGATAAATGACTTCTATAAAGTTTACACAAAAAGAATGCATCAAATAGGAGTGCCACCCATATCTAAGAAACTTATAAAAGCCAATCTAAAAACCAATCACACCATTTTATTTGTAGCCTATAAGGATAATAAACCAATAGGAGGCAGCACCTTGGATAAGATAAGTGATACCTATTTTGAAAACACCCTCTTTGCAACCCTTTCCTCACACAACAAATACTACACCTCCTACCTGCTTCACGACACAATGATAAATTACTCCCTGCACAACGACGCCAAAACCTATTCCTTTGGAAGAAGCACCAAAGACAGCAGTGTTTATTATTTCAAAAAACACTTCAAAGCAAAAGAAATACCACTCTATTGGTCTTTCTCTCACAAAACAAATACACTACGTAATAAAAAATGGCTTTTCCCCCTTTGGAAACGCTTGCCTTATAAACTAACAATCCTTTTTGGAGGAATAATTTATAGAAGAATATACTAAACACTTATTCAACAAAATCGTCGTGCAGGACTTCTTCTTTTTGTACCAGAAGCCCTTCTTTTTGTACCAAGACTTCTTCTTTTTAGTCAAAAAAGCCACCTTTTCAACCCAAAAAAGCGGCTTTTTCACCCCCAAAAAGCCGCTTTTTCTACCTCAAAAAGCCGCTTTTTTGACTAAAAAGAAGAAGTCTTAGGACAAAATAACTTCGTTTGAGGACGAAATAACTTCGTCTAAATCCTAAAATAACAAGTCTGAATATTTGGTTATGCGGGATAAGCACTCCCACACGACAGAATAATCAATGTTTTTCAACAACTTACATCAGCAACTCCCAATCTGATACACTACCCACTACCACTACCACCAATCTTCATTAAATTCCTTTACGTCTGTTAGATACCAATCGTAACATAGTTTTCTTTCATAATCAAATCGTGGTTGTTCTTTTATAGATATAATTGTACAGTATAAAGTTGTAATTGCTATATATTGTTCTTCTTCTCTAACAGACAATTGCATTAATTTAAATTCATAACAGAAATCAATAAATTCCTTTGCTCTGTCAATATCCCACTCATACTTATCTTCAAACTCTTTTGAATGTATGTTTAAGTCATATGAAACAGTATCAAAAGAATCTCTATATAAATATTGATCATTTATTTTTCGTAAATGTACTCTATGCCCATTTTTAACATCTGTTATATAGGATCCTCTGCGAAAAGAAGACTTTACTTCTTTAAAAAAATCGAAATAATAAGAATCAGATTTACTACAAATTTTTTTTGTTAACTTTTCTGTTTCTGAATAATCTTGCTTAGGATTACTATTATTCTTCTTATTCTGATTGCATGATATTGCAGTAATCAAAATAATAAGTAAGATTAAATTAAGTAAATTCTTCATGATATTACTTTCTCCTTTCTCCCGTCGTGCGGGATTTGTACTCCCGCACTATATTATTATTAGGATTTGTAATCCGATACTTATTCATAAATAATTTATTTCAAGTGTCAAAGTTA
>CAYFWD010000025.1:18258-23574 GCA_964346795.1 uncultured Bacteroidaceae bacterium | reverse complement strand
CCTTCTACTTTTTCTTCAATTTGTTTTAGAAGTTTTTCTGCATTTGTTGTTGCTAAGTTAAGATAAAGAATTCTTTCAATAACTAATGCAAGACCCAAAATCAAACAAATTAAAATTGGTGTCATCCATTGTACTCCACCCTCAATATACTTTGTTTTTAGAACTTGATGGAATGATTGAGTTTCTTCAGCAGGAGCTTCTTCTTGAGCCTGAGCTGCAGGTTCTGCTACTGCGGTTTCGGTTTGGGTTTCTGTTGCTGCTGCTTCTTTTTGTGCAAAAACAGAGTTTGATAAACCTAAAGTCAATATTGCGAATATTGACAAATAAGCACATACTTTTTTCATAGCTTTTCTTATTAATTTTTTTGTTTATATTTTTAATTTCAATTGTGCAAAAATATTAAAGATATTTTATTTGACCAATTTATTTTGATTTTTTTTTATTTCTTCCTTGTTATTTTTCGTTACAAGTATTTTATCTATACGAGCAATATCCATATCAAGTATTTCAAAACAAAACATTTCCCAATATGTTTTTTCTCCTTCTTTAGGTATTTTGCCTGTCAAATCCAAAATTAATCCACTTAGGGTATTATAATCTAATTCTTGGTATTTATCTTCCAACTCAAAATAACTCAAAAAATCAAAGAAAGGATATTGTCCATCTACAAGCCAAGATTCGTCATCTCTTTTTACCATTTGATATTCATCGCTAACCCCTATCTCTTCTGCCGAACCAACCAAAGACTCCAAAATATCATTCATTGTTACCATTCCAATAATTAATCCAAACTCATCAATAATTAATGAATAGCTTATTTTCTTTTCCTTAAAAACCTCTAAAGCATGATAAGCACTTGAACTTTCTGGTAAAAACTGAGGTTCTTTTACAATATCTCTAATTGTACCTTCTTTTTTATTGAACATATCTTTTAGAAATACTACTCCAATAATATTATCCAAAGATTTATCGGCAACAGGATATATATAATGTATATTATTATTTAATTTCTCTATTATCTGCTCATATCCATCGTCAACATCAAACCATTCAAAATCTATTCTATGAGTCATAAGTGAAGAAATATCCCTATCTCCCAAACTAAAAACTCTTTCTACAATATCTTGCTCTACTTCTTGGATTTCTCCATCTTCAGTACTTTCATTAATGATTTGTTTTATCTCGTCCTCTGTAATTATAGAGTCTTCGTTTTTCTTTATTCTAAAAACCTTCATCAAAAATAAAGTACTTTTTGAAAGAATAACAACAAAAGGATAGGTTAGCTTGGTAAGGAAATTCATAGGAGATATAATTATTCCTGCAACCTTTTCAGGATTATTTAACCCTATTTTCTTAGGCAATAGCTCTCCAAGAACTAAAGTGAAATAAGTTACAATAATAATCACTAAAATATTTGCAAGCCAAACGGAATATGAGCCAAGTCCCAAACTTACTAAGAATTGATTTAACGGAATAGATAAACTTTTTCCTGAATACAAACCTGTTATTATACCAATTGCTGTTATGGCTATTTGAACTGTTGAAAGAAAATATTCGGGCTTTTCTGCAGTTTTTAAAATCTTTTCTGCCTTATGGTCTCCCTTTCTGGTTAATGACTCCAATTTTGATTTACGAGAAGAGACAACGGCTATTTCTGCCATTGAGAAAAGACCATTTATAAGAATTAAAATAAGAATTATAATTATTTCCACTTCAATTATTGAATACTATTGTCCAATTCTGTATTTTTAGAACTTGGCAGGATTTCTTCTTCACTAACTTCTTCTTTCTTATCATTACCCTTTTTCTTCGGAGAGATAATTACAGAAATTATTAGAATTAGAACCCCTATTGTTATTGAAATATCAGCAACATTAAAAATTGCATTAAAAAAACGAAACGGCTCTCCTCCAATAAAAGGAAACCAAGAAGGATAAGTTGAATCTATTATTGGTAAGTAAAACATATCTACTACCTTTCCATGAAGAAAAGTTCCATATCCACCTTGAAATATTGTTGCTGTATTGAAAAGAGAACTTTCAGAAAATATTAAACCATAGAAAAGAGAATCTATAATATTTCCTACAGCACCAGCAAAAATCAAAGCCATACTATATATTATTACTTTAGATTCCTTTCTCTCAATAAGCTTTTTCAAATAAATAAATATAAGCACGGAGGCAATTATCCTAAATAATGTTAGAAATAATTTTCCCCATTCTCCTCCAAAACTCATTCCAAAAGCCATTCCTTCATTCTCTATGAAATGAATCTTACACCAATCACCTATTAAAGAGATTTCCTCTCCAATACACAAATTTATTTTAACCCATATCTTTAAAACTTGGTCAATAATCAAGATAGAAAAGATAAGTATAAGAGGTTTTTTCATTTAGCTTATTTCTTTTTAGCTTGTTGATTTTTGGCTTCAACTGTTAGGGTTGCATGAGGCACCAAACGCAAACGCTCTTTTGGAATTAATTCTCCAGTAACCCTACAAACTCCATAGGTCTTGTTTTCTATTCTAATTAAAGCAGCTTCCAAATCTTTAATAAATTTTTGTTGCCTTGCAGCCATATTGGCGTTCTCTTCCTTAGAATAAACACTACTTCCTTCTTCCAAAACCTTAAATGTTGGGGAAGTATCACCTAAATCATTTGCATCATTTGAAAAAGCCTCCAATAACATTGCAAGATTTTCTCTAGCTTGAACTAATTTTTCCTCAATGATTTCCCTAAATTCGTTCAATTCTTCATCAGAATACCTTTTTACAACTTTATTGCTATCACTCATTACAAATAATTTTAATGTTTTTAATGATGCAAAGATATAAAAGTTTTTTAGAAATATGTAAATAAACTTTCTTGATACATCTTTTTTCAAATTATCCTCTTTTAAGGATATAAGAAATTCAATAAAAAACAAACCAAGTTTAATTGAAAATATCTCATAGAAAAATACGCTTTTCTCAATTAAATTCTTTTCAATTAATATATTATTTGTAATTTTGTCAACTAAACTTTTAGCAAAAACTATGATTATTATCAAAAATAATAGGATAAACTTTCTTCTTAGAACACTCATTTTGACTTGTTTTATGCTTATTATTTCTTTGTCTTCACATTCACAAGATAGAAACAAACTTGAAAATGAAAAAGCTAAGATTGAAAGGGAGATAAATGCTATAAATGCTATTCTTAAGGAGACAAAAAACACAAAACGAATGTCTGCCTCCGAACTTTCTATCCTTAAAAGAAAGATTGCCTCTCGACAAAAACTCATTGATAATATTTCCCAACAAATGAATATGCTAAATGGTGAAATTCGCAACACTCAAAAGTCAATCATTGAAATAAATCGCGAGATTGATATTTTGAAAAAGGATTACGCCAAGATGCTTCGCTATGCACAGCTTAATAGAACATCAACCGATAAACTTCTATTTATTTTCTCTTCAAAAAATTATCGTCAAGCCTATCAGCGTTATGTTTTCTTCCGTCAATATGGCGATATGCAGAAGAATATGATTCGCAATATTAAGACGAAATCGGATGAGTTAGAGAAGAAAACCAATGAACTTTCCATAAAGAAAAAAAACCAAGAAAGCCTTCTTTTGCAAGAAGAGAAGAATAAGAAAAGTCTAACTCAAGAACAACAAGTTAAGCAAAGAAATATTAATCAATTAAGCAAGAAAGAAAAACAACTCTCTCAACAGATAAAACAAAAGCAAGCTCAAAGAAAAAAACTCCAAAATCAAATTGATGCTGCCATTGCTGCAGAAGTAAAAAGGCAGGCTGCCATTGCTGCAAAGAAACAAAAAGAAGCCTCTGGTAAGGATGCCGACAAGCCAAAAGAAAGCTCTGGCAAGAAAACTAATTATGTTATGAGTGCAACTCCTGAAGAAGTAAAACTTTCCAATAGTTTTTCTGCTAACAGAGGAAGATTGCCTTGGCCTGTTGAACAGGGAGTTATAACAAGTAGCTTTGGAACTCATCCTCATCCTGACATAAAAGGGATAATGATTGAAAATAACGGAATAGATATTAGAGCACCTAAGGGAAGTGTTATAAGAGCAGTATTTGACGGTGTTGTTTCAAAAATTTTTAGAGGTCCAACAGGACAGCAAAACGTAATAATTCGTCATGGAGAATACCTAACCGTTTATACTAATCTTTCTTCTGTTAGCGTTTCTGTTGGTTCAAAGGTTTCAACAAAACAAACCTTAGGAACAATTTATACAAATAGCGATAACGTTACAGAGTTTAATTTCCAAGTATGGAAAGGTAGCAGTAAGCAAAACCCTGCTGCATGGATAAAATAAGAATAAATAAAATAAACAATATAATGAGAAAAATAAAAATAACACTAACATTTGTAGCAATACTTCTATTTGCAAGCAGTGTTTTTTCCCAAGCTAAATGGGATTTTAAGACAAAAAAGATTAACGATTCTATTTCTGAATTGCAGTTAATTGTAAATTTAGGTCAAGGCTGGCATATTTATTCTCAATACACAAGAGGTACGGAGCTTCCAATTGTGTTTGAATTTGAGAAAAGCAACGATTACCAAAGAATTGGAAAAGTTGTGGAGCCTAAAGCAATTGCTGAATATGATAAATATGCAAAGGATACCACAAAACATTTTGAAGGAAGAGTTGTATTTCGTCAAAAGGTTAAGGTAAGAAGTGAAAAAGACTTTAAGATAAAAGGTGCAGTTAACTTCCAGTTATGCGAAAAAGGTTCTTGCATTCCTCCTGAAGACGTTGCATTTAGTTTTGATGTAAAAGGAAACCCTAAAGCCTCACAAATGGCGATAGTAGAAGCTGAAACCGAAACTGAAACAGCTACACAGGTACAAGCCTCTCCTTCTCAAACCCAAACCTCAACAACTATTGAAGTAGAAGGTCAAGAAAAGAAAGAAAGTTCTATGCTTATGATATTTCTAATCTCTCTTGGAGCAGGACTGCTAACACTTATTACTCCTTGTGTTTTCCCTATGGTGCCTATGACCATTAGTTTCTTTATGAAAGGAAACAAAGACAGAAAACAAGGACTTAAAGAAGCTTTCTTCTTTGGAGGTTCAATAATATTTATGTTTGCAGTTATTGGATTAACCCTAACCTTACTTCTTGGAAAAGATGCTATGTATATTATCTCTACCCATTGGCTACCAAATGTTATTTTCTTTGTAATTTTTATGCTTTTTGCGTTCTCATTCTTTGGAATGTTTGAAATCACTCTTCCTTCATCTTGGATAAATAAATCAGACCAAAAAGCCGATAAAGGAGGATATATTGAAGCATTCTTTATAGCAATT
>CAYFWD010000025.1:0-18248 GCA_964346795.1 uncultured Bacteroidaceae bacterium | reverse complement strand
TTCTCCTGCACAGGACCAATCTTGGGAGCAGCCCTTATGGGTGTTGCCTCAAGTTCAACAAATAGCTTAGTGTTCTTATTTTCTATGATTGGTTTCTCTTTAGGATTTGCACTGCCATTTACTCTTTTGGCTATGTTCCCTCAAATGCTTTCAAAAATGAAATCTGGCTCATGGCTCAATACCACTAAGATTGTCTTTGGATTTTTAGAAATTGCTCTTGGTCTTAAATTCCTGTCAATGGCTGACCTTAGTGCCAACTGGGGACTATTGGATAGAGAAACCTACTTAGTACTTTGGATAATAGTATTCACTCTTTTAGGATTCTACCTGCTTGGTAAATTAAAATTCAAAGGAGATAGCGACTTAGAACAAATTGGTGTTGGACGATTATTCCTTTCTATAATTACTTTTTCTTTCGCTCTTTATATGTTACCTGGACTTTGGGGAGCTCCTCTAAAAGCTATTTCAGGTTACATTCCTCCAATGACAACACAAGACTTTAATATTGAACGTTCTATCATAGAAAATGCAGGAAATATTAGTGCTGGAGAAGCAAATGCTAACTCCCTTCCAGCTAATAGAAAATATGCCGACCAATTACATTTCCCTACAGGATTTGATGGGTTCTTTGACCTTGACGAAGCTAAGGTCTATGCAAAACAAGTTGGAAAACCAATCTTTGTGGACTTTACCGGTAAGACATGTGCTAACTGCCGTGAAATGGAATACTATGTTTGGGAAGACAAGCAAGTGAAAAAAATCCTTACTCAAGACTATGTTATGGTTGCTCTTTATGCTGACGCTAACTTTATAAAACTTCCAGAAGACCAATGGGTAACCCTAAAAGACGGAACAGTTGTTAAAACACTTGGAAAGAAAAATCACAATTATCAAATAGAGCAGTTCAATGCCAACGCACAACCTCTATATGTTTTGATGGACTCTGAAGGTAAGATTCTCAACACTCCAAAAGGATATGATAGAAGTGTAGAAAACTTTATCAAGTTCTTGGAAGAAGGAAAGGCTAACTTTAAGAAATAAATCCCTGATTAATAAAAAATAAACGCCGACTTTTTTTGCGTAAGTTAAATTTATTTTCAAATAACCTTTGTTTATTTTTCGCTAAACAAAGGTTATTTTTTTGTCTGAAAGGATTTGGTAAAGGGAAAGGATAATCAGCTTTGAGAATTTACTTTTTATATTAACCAAATAAAGAGGTATTAGGATAAAAACTTGTAAATTTGCATTCTTAAAAAGATTAGAAAACTAATACATAACTTCTATGATTGATTTTGTTGCTATTGATTTTGAAACTGCTGACCCTAATTGTCCTTGCTCTTTAGGTATTGCTGTGGTTAAGGACTCTAAGATAGTTTTTGTTAAACAATGGTTGATAAAACCTTCGTGTTATCCCTATTTTCATTTCTATGCACAAAAGATTCACGGAATAAAGAAAGAAGATGTTGAGTTTGAACCCGAGTTTGATAAACTTTGGAGCGAGATAAAACCTTTTATTGAAAATCAGACCTTGGTTGCTCACAATGCAAGTTTTGATATAGGTGTTTTACGCAAGACCTTAGAGCATTATAAGATTAAGGTGCCTAAGTTTAATCATTTTTGCACCTATCAAATAGCTCGTTTGACTTGGAAAGACTATACAAAATATTCCTTAGACTTTCTTTGCGAAAAGGAAAACATTGAGTTCTCACATCATAATGCTGACTCTGACGCCTATGCTTGTGCAAGGTTATTATTAAGAGAAATGGAGGTTTTGGGAATTAAAGACCTAAACACCTTAAAGAAAATCACCCAAAAAGCAAGCAAGGACGAAAAAATTGCAAAACAAGAAAGAGATATTATGAAACAAATGAGGAAGAAGGAAAAACTCAATATCAAATAATCACTCCACTACCCAAACAAAACTTTCCCTCATTATCATAAATAACCCCAAACTGCCCAGAGGCTATACCTTGAATTTTGTCTTGGGATTCTATCCTGTATATATCGTTTATCTTTCTTAACTTACCTTGAGTAAAATCGGGAGTATGACGTATCTTAAATAAAATATCCTTTTCATCAGAAAAATCACCCCAAACATCCTCTGTGATAAACTCAAAACCACTTAGATTAACTATCTTTCCATATTGAGTTTGAGGGTCATAACCTTGCGAAACATAAAGGACGTTATTCTCAATATCTTTCTCCACAACAAACCATGGTCCCCCGCTCAAACCCAAACCCTTTCTTTGTCCAATGGTATGAAACCAATATCCCTTATGTGAGCCTATTCTTTTGCCTGTTTCAAGTTCAATAATATCCCCTTCTCTCTCTCCCAAATATCTGCGAATAAAATCGTTGTAGTTTATCTTCCCCAAAAAACAAATCCCTTGACTATCCTTTCTGTAAGCACTTGGAAGATGATTTTCCTTTGCAATATCTCTAACCTCACTTTTTAGAAGGTTACCTATTGGGAACATTAATCGTGAAACCTGCATATAATTAATCTGTCCCAAGAAATAAGTTTGGTCTTTGTTTTTGTCCTTTGCAGTGGAAAGGAATATCTTATCCCCTATTTGAGTAGTTGTACAATAATGCCCTGTTGCAATCTTATCAAAATCTTTTCCCCATTTCCTTTCAAAAGCACCAAACTTAATAAGCTTATTGCACATCATATCAGGATTGGGAGTAAGCCCCCTACGAACAGCCTCAATAGTATAGGAAACAACCTCATGCCAATAATCCTCCTGAAGAGAAACAATCTCAAACTTGCAAGCATATTTTTTTGCTATATAAGAAGTTATCTCAATATCCTCTTCCGAAGGACAGTCAATATATCCATCCTTATCCTCCATTCCTATCTTGATGTAAAATATTATTGGCTCGTAGCCCATCTCCTTTAGTTGATGCACCACAACCGAACTATCCACACCACCCGAAACCAAAGCTGCAATTTTCATAGTGCAAAAATACAATAATATTATAAAACACAACTTAACATCTTTTTTATATATTTTGATTTATACACCGTATAATTTTATTTAAATCAAGTTTATTTTCAAAAAAACTAAGTTTATTTTGAAATAAGTTAAGTTTAATTTTATGCAGTCAAATTACAGAAAATTAGAATCAAATTCTACGGAAATAGAATCAAGAGATAGAAAATTAGAATCAAATTCTACGGAGAGTTTCTAAACACCTGTAAATCAATAAAAGTTTTTGACTAAAAATAAACTTAGTTCTTGGGGTAGTAGGACTTAGTCCTAAGGGGTACAGGACTTAGTCTTAGAGGGTGTAGGACTAAGTTTTCTTAGGGTAAGGACTTAGTTTATTTTTTCTTAAGGTTAATTGGTTGGAAATTAAGGAAAGGGGATTTGTCTTAAAAAAAGAGAAAATATTAGATAATCTTTATCTTCTTGCTTTGGTTTGGCATATATGGATATTTATCTTTGCGATTGAAAGTTTATTAATTTTAATGAGAAAAAACTATGAATGAAAAGAAAAATGACCTTGAAAAAGTCGGTTTATTCGGGAAAGTGAAAATTATAGAAGAAAAAGAATATTATACTACAGAGGAATTTAAGAAAGTGATTAGTTTAAGAAATCATTCTTTTTTTGAATATAATAGATATGGATATATAAAAAAATATTTAGCATGGTCTTACTTTCTCAACAATGTAAGCGACAAAGACAAAAAGATATATTGTTTAAAAATAGATGGAGATAATTTTAAAGGAAATAAATGGGATATAAAAGATATTTATTTAGGAGACCCAATAAAACAAATTCCTGTTGAGGGTGCAGAGTTTTATGAATATGACGAAAATAATAATCTCATAAAACGATCAAATCAATATTTAAACAATTGTGTTTTCTATCAGTATAATTCAAAAGGAGATATGATTTGTAGATATTCTATAATTTGTTCATCTTGCTCAAAGACGAATTGGGATTATAAATATGATATAAATGGAAATGTGATTGTCGATTGGTGCCTTGATATAAATGGGGATATTATCGATAAAACGGTTTACGAATATGACTTAAATACGAATAAAATAATTTTTTTTTGTTATTTTAATTATCGTAACAAATATATTTCTTATTATAATGAAACTTATAAATATGACCTAAATGGAAATCTAATTGAGATATTAAGAAATGGTAAATATGGATATATAAAAAAATATAGATATGATACAAAAGGAAATAAAAGAGAATATGAATACAATTTAAAAAAAGAATTTATTAGAAAAACTGTTTATAATTCAAAAGGGCAAGAAGTTGAAGTTTATATTAAAAATAACGAAGGGAAATTATATCTAAGAAAAAAAAATAATTATGACTTATTAGGGAACATAACAGAATATATAGAATATGATTCTAATAATATTATTAAGCAATTAAGCTATATATATGAATACGATAACAATAATAATTGGACAACTCAAATATGTCTTTCAAAAGATAAATCTAAGTTCAAAATTTATGTTAGAATACGAAAGATAATATATGAAAAATCAAATTATTTTTATTAGTTTTGCAAAAAATAAGAACGTATGAAATAAAAACTAAAAAAAGAAAATAAAAAGAACAAAATTGCAAGTTATTTACTTCAGCTAAATCTCGTAAATTTATATAAGGAAGTATCAAGAATAACGAAGCAAGTTGTCTCTCGTCCTCATAGGGCGTGGACTACTTTGCTTTACTCTTGATACGAGCTTTACGAGGGCTTTGCTGAAGAAGTAAAAATCAAAGTGTTCACGCTTTTTTTATTTTCAGCGAAAAATAGATAAAAAATATGGGGACGCCGAAAACCTTATAGAGTAGGCAATAATTAAAAAAAATTCAAACAATGACAGATTAATAAAAGATAATTATAAAGAAAAAACTGATTGGGAGCGTGATGGACTAAAAGGAAAGGTTAAAAGGGTTATTATAGATGATAACATTAAGGATGAGATTGCTGAATATAATCAATATGGTTTTAGGACAAAAGCTACCTGTGTATTTTTATGGTCAGGTATTAGTGATATTGTATTTGGAGACTTTATTTATAAATATGATTCTTTAGGTAGATTAATTCAAAGTACTTGTTCCGATTTTGTTGCTATTGATGATTGTTCAAGCACCTTATTCAATAATGTTAAAGGAGGTAAAGAAAAAGGTTGGTATATAGCAAAAGATGATAATGGTAATGAAATTGTTGATAACTTTTTTGGAGTTTTATCTTTATTTGACATAGGAACTTCATTATCTTTGCAAATGATTCATTAAATAAAAAAACACTAAGTTTTATGACAAAGTTTACTCATCTTCATGTTCATTCTCAATACTCTATCTTAGATGGAGCTGCAAGTATTTCAGGATTGATTAATAAGGCTAAGGAATTTTCTATGGAGGCTTTGGCAATTACTGACCATGGTAATTTGTATGGGGTGTTGGACTTTCATAATAAAGCTAATGCTGAAGGTATCAAGCCTTTGATTGGAAGTGAGGTTTATGTTGCAAGAGGAAGTCGCTTTAATAGAGATGGCAGAAATTATAGTGGAGACCATTTAATTCTAATTGCTAAAAATGCACAGGGGTATCAAAATCTTATGAAATTGAGTTCTCTTTCTTTTGAGCCAAAGGCTTTATATAAGACTCCAAGAATTGATAAGGAAATTCTTTTTGAGTATAGTGAAGGGTTGATTTGTTCTTCTGCTTGTTTGGGTGGTATTGTGCCTCAATATATTTTGTCTAATAATATTCAAGATGCTGAGAAAACTGTTCAAGAATATAAGAGTGTGTTTGGAGATGATTATTATTTGGAAATTCAAAACCATGGACTTGAAGAGCAAGCTTTTGTTAATCCTATTATTATAGATATTGCAAAAAAATATGGTGTTAAGGTTATTGCTACTAATGATGTTCATTATGTTAATTCTACAGATTTTGATGCTCATAAGATTTTGATTTGTCTTAATACTGGTCAGAAGCTTAGCGAATATACCAAGATGAACTATACAGGGGCGGAGTATTTTAAGAGTCAAGAGGAAATGGAAGAATTGTTTAAGGACTATCCTGAAGCTGTTGCAAATACTCAAGAGATAGTTGATAAGGTTGAGAATTATGAACTCAAACGAGACCCTATCCTGCCTGTTTTTGATATTCCTGAAAGCTTTGGTTTGATTGAAGATTTCTATGAAAAATATCCAAAGGAAGATATTGAAAAAGAGTTTTCTGAGCAAGAAATTACAAAAAAAGGAGGCTATGATAAGATTGTCAGGACTAAGTTTGAATATGAGTATTTAAAGCATTTAACTGTTATTGGGGCAAAGAAACGATATGGTGAAGATATTTCCAATGAGCTTAAAGAAAGAATTAATTTTGAACTTTCTACTATTGAAAAAATGGGATTCCCTGGATATTTCCTGATTGTTCAAGATTTTATTAACTATGCTCAAGACCATTTAAATGTTATAGTTGGACCTGGAAGGGGGTCTGCTGCAGGTAGTGTTGTGGCATATTGTTTGGGAATTACTGCTATTGACCCTATTAAGTATGGACTTTTATTTGAAAGGTTTCTAAACCCTGATAGAATTTCATTGCCCGATGTTGATGTTGATTTTGATGATGAAGGCAGAGGAAGGGTTTTGGAATATGTTCAAGAGAAATATGGTTCTAATCATGTTGCTCAAATTATTACCTTTGGAGCTATGGCTGCCAAAAGTGCAATTAGAGATGTTGCAAGGGTTTTGGAGCTTCCTCTTCCTGAATCTGATAAATTGGCAAAGCTTGTTCCTGAAAAACCTGGAACAACTCTTGAACAAGCATATAAGGAAGTTCCTGAACTTAGCTATGCTCTTGAAAATGGGTCAGATTTAGTTAAAAAGACATTGAAGTTTGCAAAAGAGCTTGAAGGCTCAATTAGGAATATTGGAACTCACGCTTGTGGTGTTATTATTGGTCCTGATGAGCTTTCAAAATATATTCCTTTGGCTTCTGCCACTGCAAAAGATGGACAATCAACAATTACTCAGTTTGAAGGGAAGTTTGTGGAAGATGTGGGAATGATTAAGATGGATTTCTTGGGATTAAAGACTCTTTCCATAATAAAAGATACTTGTGCAAATATTCAAAAGTCTCATCAAATACATATTGACCCTCGTAAGATTCCACTAGATGACAAAGAAACTTTTGAGCTGTTCCAAAGAGGAGATTCTATTGGTACCTTCCAATTTGAAAGTGATGGTATGCGACAACATATGCAAAATTTAAAGCCCGACAGGTTTGAAGATTTAATTGCTATGAATGCTCTGTATCGTCCTGGTCCAATGCAGTATATTCCTAACTATATTGCAAGAAAGCATAAAACAGAAAATATAGTCTATGAGTTTCCTGAAATAATGGAAAAATATTTGGACGAAACTTATGGAATTACTGTTTACCAAGAGCAGGTTATGCAACTTTCTCAAGCTATTGCAGGTTTTACAAAGGGAGAAGCTGACATGCTCCGTAAGGCTATGGGTAAGAAGCAAAAATCTGTTATGAGTGAACTAAAAGAAAAGTTTATCAATGGCAGTAATGAAAGAGGGCTTGATAAGGATTTGGTTGAAAAGATATGGCATGATTGGGAAAAATTTGCTGAATATGCTTTCAATAAGTCTCACTCTACTTGCTATGCTTATATTGCTTATCAGACTGCGTGGTTAAAAGCTCATTATCCAGCAGATTTTATGTCTTCCGTTCTTACGCATAACCTAAGCGATATTAAGAAAATAACCTATTATATTGAAGAAACACAGAGACAGAAGATTCCTGTTCTTGGACCAGATATTAATGAGTCCGAGATTAATTTTGCTGTAAATAAGAAAGGGGAAATTCGTTTTGGACTTGCTGCAATTAAGAGTGTTGGTGTTAATGCTGCTCAAGAAATTATTAAGGAGAGAGAGGCAAACGGAGTATATCTATCTCCTTTTGATTTTGTAAGAAGAGCAAATGTAAATAAAAGATGCGTTGAAGCATTAATTGGTGCAGGAGCTTTTGATTGTTTTACTGATTATCATAGGGCTCAGTATTTTCAAACCGTAAAAAATACAAATAATGTAGAAGAAACCATTATTGAGAAGCTGCTTAGGTATGGTAATAAAATAAAAGGAGATGAAAATTCTTCTCAGGTATCATTATTTGAAGATAGTATTGAAGATACTTATGTTGAGCCTGAAATCCCTATATGTGAAGAGTGGACAAAGAATGAGATTTTGAAACAAGAGAAAGAACTGATAGGGTTTTATATTTCTGGACATCCATTGGAAAGATTTTCCCTTGAGACAAAGCTTTTTGAAAACTCTAAGCTATCAGAGCTTTCAGAGAGTTTAACTCCTTTTGAAAATAAAACGCTTTACTTCACTGGTACTATGACCAATTGCCAAGAAAAAACAAGCAAAACAGGGAAGAGCTATGGTAGCTTTGTTTTTGAAGATGAAACAGGAAGTAGAGAAATCGCTCTCTTTGGAAAAGATTATGTCAATCTCAAAAATTACTTTATTGAAGGATTATTTGTTTTGATTAAAGCAACTGTTAAAAAGAGAGGTTGGGGAGATGAAGACAGTAAGGATATTTTAGAATTTAAAGTCCTTCAAATTGAACTATTAGATGAACTATTAGACAAATATTGCAAAAGCATAAAATTAGCATTGCCTATTGAGAGTCTAAAGCCAGAATTTGTTGAACGAATTATTAAAGCAGCAAAGAAATCAAAAGGAGAAACTGCTTTATCTTTCTTTGTTATTGACCCTAAAGATGATGTGGAAATAACTTTAAAGGCAAGAAAGCATAAAGTATCTATCAATAAGTTTTTAGAAGAAATAAAAGATTTGATTGATAGCAATATTATATTTTCTTATGAGATTGAAAAAATCACAATATAATTAATGGATAAATATATTGAATTCAATATTATTAAATCCTTTGCATTAAAGATTGGATTTCAGGATTGTGGAGCAATAGAAGTTAAGAAGCAGGATATTTCTTTCTTTAATTCTTGGATAAGCAAAGGCTATAATGCTAATATGCAGTACTTAGAAAGATATATTGATATTAGAGAAAATCCTTCACTCCTACTTGAAAACTCTAAATCTATAATCAGCTTTATTGTATCTTATGACTTTGAAAACAAAGAAGATAATAAGCTGAAATTTGCATCTTATAGCTTATTTAACGACTACCATAAATCAATAAAACAAGCTTTAAATAAGATAATTCTCTGCATTCAAGATATTTATCCTGACTTTGAAGGAGTTTCTTTTGTGGATTCTGCCCCAATATTAGAAAAAGCTATTGCTTATAAATCTGGCTTAGGTTGGATTGGGAAAAACTCTTTGTTAATTAATAAAGAATATGGCTCTAAAGTTTTAATTGGTGAGATTATAACTAATTTCAAAACAGATTACACTGATAATAATGGGGTTGAAGACTTATGTAAGGGGTGTAATATTTGTTTTAAAGCCTGCCCAAACTCTGCAATCCTTGATAATAAAACAATAGATTCAAGACTTTGTAATTCTTATCATACCATTGAAAACAAAGATACTATCCCACAAAATATATGTATAAACAATTATATATTTGGTTGTGATATTTGCTTAAAAGCATGCCCATGGAATAAAAAAGAAAATACAATATCTAAAATATTAGATAAAAATCCTTATATGCAAATACTTGAAAAGAATATAAACGAAGAAATAATTGATAAAACAGATTTTAATAAAGCCAAAAAAAACTCTCCAATCTCAAGAATAAAGTTTTCAAAACTAATTGATAATATAAATCATACTAACAAAAAATAGAATTTATTTGATTTTAGAAAGGATAACCTATACCAAAACTTAGTTTTATATCTCTAAAATCTGTTTGTGGAAGTACCCATCTTTCTTTTAAGTCTTGAGAAGGGTCCCATACTTTTATCGCAAAGTCAAGTCTAAAAATTATAAATTGAAGATTGAAACGAAATCCTAAACCATAACCAGCAGCAAACTCTTGATAAAAACGACTAAAATCAAATTGCCCTCCTTGCATATCTTTTTGGTCGTAGATTGTCCATATATTCCCTATATCAAAAAAGGTTGCTCCTTCAACTATGGAAACGAGTGGAAAGCGATATTCAAAATTCGCTCCCATTTGAATATCTCCTGAACGGTCGTATCTTAGCTGTGTGTGGTCCATTTTTGAAGCTCCTGGTCCAAGCTCTCTTAACTCCCATGCTCTATGGTTATTGTTTCCTCCCGAGAAGAAACTTTTCTCATAAGGTAAACCTTTTGAATTACCATAAGGAACCCCTATACCTCCATAAACTCTAAATACAAGGGTTTGTTCCTGACTTGGATAAATGTATTTCTTAAAATCAAAGTCTGTTCTAAGATATTGGTTGTAGGGGATATTAAAGATAGTATATTGATTAAGTTCATTTTTAGGTGAACGAGATAAATTATTTATTAAATAAATAAAGTTTCCTGCTGATTCTATATTGAAACGAAGATATACAAAGTCTTCTTTTTTGTTTAGTTGTTGGGAATTATAGACAAAGCTATAGCGTGAAGCAGTAACTAAGTGGTCGGAATATTGGTAACGAATTCTTCTATCCAATGTTTGAAGAAAATCAATATAGTCTTGATTAGTTATATTCATTTTCACAAAGTTTATTTCAGCAGGGATAATTGCATGAGAATATTTTGTTGTATAGTTCCAACTATAACCATAATTAAGATTAAATATTGAACGTTCAAAATATGCTCTTTTCTGAAAATTATATCCTGCTTTAATAGTAGTATGTGGAAGGAACTGCATGGAATAGAACCTTGTTCCAAAAGGGATTAAGAAGCGAGGAAACTCTATAGCAAAGTCTATTCCTGCTTCAAAGGCATTGACTAATGACCATTTGTTAATAGTGTCTGCTTTTTTACTGAATATATCACTTCGTATTTCAAAGGCTGATTTAGCATTTGAGGAGAAAACCTCAGCACCTTTAAAAATGTTTTTATGAGATAATCCCACATTAAACTCCATTCCAAGATTGGAAGTATTGGTTTCTAAGAGAGAGTTATTGACTGCAGAGAAAGTAGCTTCTAATGAAGTTAAGACTTGAACAGGTTTAACTAAAGAAAGGCGGATTATACAGTCTAATAAAGATGTATCTAATTCTGAGTTCTTACTATCTAATATCAAAAGAGAGTAGGAAATATCAATAAACTTAAAGTTTTTTAATTGGTTTAGGGCATTATATGTTCTTTCTGCATAGATTGGAGAGTATAAACTATCTCTTTGGAACATAATACTCCTTAGAATTGGTTTAATCCTCATTTTTTTTTCTTGAGGAGATATAATAACATATTTATTTAATCCAAATTTTTCTTTCTGTTTATGGTATATAATATTTGTGTCTAATTTTGATAAATCAGTATTAGAAAGCTCTGTTGAATAGTCTGGATATATTAATATATTTCTAATCTTATGTTTTTTGAAAGAAGAACTTTTGCTTTTTGTTGTATTTAATGTGTCTTCTGCAAGTGCGGCTTTTTGTTTTGAAGATATAAACAAATTAACCTTTGTTGTGTAATTATTATTTGCAGTATCAATATTAAAAAGAATATATTCGGAAGAGAAATCAAAATACCCTTGTTTTCTTAACTCTAAGGTTAATCTATCTCTTTCTTGAGCAAATATTGTTTCATCATAAAAGACTCCTTTTTTTATAGGAGTATTGGACATTATCTCCAAAACAAAGGGCAGTATTTCATTATCTTCAGATGACACAAAAAAAGTATCTATTTTATAACGCTGACCAATATTTATATTATAAAAGACCTTAGCCTTTTTCTTTTTATATTCAACACTATCCACAACTTTTCCATCAAAACAACCCTTAATCCTTAGATAGTCTTTCATCTCTCTAACAGAAGAATAAGTGAAGTCTTTATTTAGTTCTACAGGTTTTTCTCCTAATCTTCTAAAAACATTTCTTGAAATAAAATTGACCGTTGAGTCTTCTCCAGCAGAAGAAAGGCTATAGAAATACATTCCTAATCTAATTCCTAAAAAAGAGCTATTAGGGTCCTGTTTGATTAGATTAACAAAATCAGACTTTGGGAGGGTTTTTGAATCAATAGAGACTTTGTTTTTGGTTAATAGATAACCATCTTTTGAAATATGCTTATATGGACTACAACTCGTTATTAGAATTGCAAAAAGCAAGAAAATCAATATATATGAAAGTTGTTTAAATCTCATCTTTGTTTTGCAATTCATCTATTTTTGATAATATTTTTTCACAAGCACCGATATTTTCTGAAACATAGCTTATGCAAATATCAGAACATTTTCTGTAATAATCTTCTTTTGTCAATAATAAATCTATTAAGTCAGCTAATTTATCGCTATTACTAAAGGAGAAAGCACCTTCTCTTTCAATTAAATCTTTTGCCTCTTGAAATTTACCATAATTAGTTCCGAAGAGGATAGGTTTACCAAAAGTGGCTGCTTCCAAAATATTATGTATTCCTGCACCAAATCCACCACCAATACAAGCAATAGTAGAATATTTATATAATGAAGATAGAATGCCGATACAATCAATTATTAATATCTTATCCTTATTATTTGTATTCTTATAATCTATTTTTTCTATTTCAGAATACTTAATAGAATGAGGGAAGAGAGAAATAATTTGTTCAATATGAGAATTGTGAATTTGATGAGGAGCAATAATTAACTTAAAAGAAGAATTGGTTTTTTTCATTGCTTCTTTCATTAATTCTTCATCTTTCTCCCAACTGCTCCCCATTAAAATAACTTTATCGTTTTGACAAAACTCCTCTATCTTAGGAAATGCTTTTGCTTTGTTTGCAATCTCTCTTACTCTATCAAAACGAGTATCTCCACTAATAATACAATTGTTAAATCCAATAGATTTAAGTAATTCTTTTGTCTCCTTATTTTGCACAAAGAAAAAGTCAAAGTTTTTTAATTCTTTCCTAAACCATTTTCCATAAAAAGCAAAGAAATATTGGCTTGGACGAAGAATAAGAGAAACCTGATAGACCTTTGCTCCTTTTTGCTTGGCTTCTCTAATTAAATTATACCAAAACTCATACTTAACGAAAAAAACAAAATCAGGGTGAGCAAGTTCAACAAAACGTTTAGCATTTCTTATTGTATCACTTGGCAAATAAATAACAATATCAGCTTTATCATAATCCTTTCTAATCTCATAACCAGAAGGAGAAAAAAAGGTTAGAAGAATTTTATATTGAGGATAAAGGTCTTTGAATTTTTCAATCAATGGTCTTGCCTGCTCAAACTCTCCTAAGGAAGCAACATGAAACCAAGCAACTTTATCTTCTTTTGATATTCTTTGTTTTATTTTTGAGAAAGATTCTTTACGTCCTTTAATTATTAGTTTTGCCTTTTTATTAAAAGGAGAAACCAAATACATTAAAAAACTAAAAGCACCTATAAAGAAAGAATAAATATATTTCATTTTAATAGTAATATACCTTATCTGCATCTCTTCCAAAGAAAGGGAACATCCAGCCAGCTTTTATTGTCCACATCCTATCTTGGAAAACCTTATCATAGCTATAATCGTAGTTTATTTGATATTCTCTTGTTGTTTTTGTCCAAGCTTGATTAAATTCTATTCCAATATAGAAATTTGTAAAGCTTTTCTTACTCATGTGCATATATCCAACAAAGCCTGAAAGCATAACACCCCTCATTTGTCTATCATATAAATAAGCATAGTCTCCCTCCAACTGCTCTGCAATCTCAAGAGTAGATTGATAAATAATTTGATGTTGCAATCCTCCAACTCCTGCCATTAACAATAAGCCTGAATTGGGTCTTCTTTCAGAAAATGGAATAATTTTTCCTATCTTTCCCACCAAACTCAAATTCCTATTATATGCAACAACTCCTGCATCAGAACCTTCTTTAGAAATAATAAAATCCGTTCCATCATTAGTCATTAATCCAGCAAGTATTTCCGATTTATTTTTTATATTATCTCCTCCAAATCCAAATCCAAATTCAAGCATCCAAACAAAATTACTTGTTGTTTTCCATCCAAAATTAGCATTTAAATTCATAAAACTCTTATATCGCTCACCCATTTCTCCATATGGAAATGTCCAACCAACAACTGCCGAACAAAAAGGAGTAGATATTCTTTTGTCTTCTCCAACAATATTTTCTCCCTTATCTTTTGTTTGAGCAACAAGAGTAATTGTTGAGATAAATAATAGAAAAATAAAAACTAAGTGTTTCATATTCGCTGTATTAATTAGTATTATTCTTTAATAAATTTAATTGTATTTCCTTCCACAAGAATAAAATACACTCCTTTTCTTAAATGCTTTATGGAAATATCAATGTCGTCATTACTAATATCTCCCTTCATTATTTCTATTCCTAACATATTAAATATGGAATAGTGTTTGATTTTAGAGTTTTTAGGTAAAGAGACCTTTATAACATCTTTAGCAGGATTAGGATAAATACTTATTTTATTCTTTTCTGGATTAATTTCATCCAAGTTATCTGTTTTTTTAACCAGAAACACATCTTGATTAAACATAGAATTACTTGGGATATTAATATTAATTGTTTTTGGATAATATCCCTCTACACTATAAGTAATGGAGTATATTCCATCCATTATTGGACGATAATAATAACCTGTTTGAGCTTTTGAATATACTTCTGAATTAAAGCCATCATGATTATTAATCCATATTTTAGCTCTTAAAGCTTGACTGGTTGCACTATCTCTAACATAACCTTGAAGTCCTTTTTGACAGTTTTCAATATATGAAATCAATCCTCCTTTTAGGTAATTCCAATAATTATTGAGTTTTGTTGTTGATAAACTCTTAACTGATGAAACTTCAAAAGTAATTTCTCTACCATGTTTAAAATATGTTTGATAATCTTGACGAGAGCCATTAATTACATACCAATTACCTCCATTTGTATATCCTGAATTAGCGACATCTTTAAAAAAATCCGTAGGAGCAGAAGAAGGAATAGAATCAATAAATTGTTGGCAAACACGAATAAACCAATTTTGGTCTGCATGAGACTGAGAAGAGGAAGTGTAGGAATCAAAAGGATAATTCAAAACCTCTGCTCCTCCATGAAGATTTGCTGAAATAGAAAAATCATTACTATCAGCATAAGCCATAAAAGCAAGGGTTTCTCTTTGCCTAACTTCTCCATCAGTATTATTACCATTAGGAATAGAAGGAAAATTACGATTTAAATCAACGTAGTTAGCATTATAGCGAGTTGCATAAGAAATAGAATTATTACTATTAGCATAAGTCCCATCAGGATTTGCTAATGGATTAATAAAAATTTGAGTATTATTCACAATATCTGTTGCTCTTTGCTCCACTCCATAATTGCTCAATAACCAATCTGCCAAACGTAAAAGCAAAATAAAACCTGTTGTTTCATCTCCATGCATTGTTGAAGAGTAGAAAAACTTTGGTTTGTCAAGTTCAAGATTAGGATTAGAAGAAATCCTTAAAGCCAAAATCAACCTATTATTTTCTGAAAACCCTATAGTATCTAATTTACATATATTAGGATAATTAATAGCAAATCTTCTCATCAAAGAATCATAAACCAAATATGTTGGATACCTATCCCAAGCATCCATCTGTGAAAGAGTAGTTGCCATAGTAAGAACTTTAGGATAAGAATCAACAAAAAGGCTATGTTTCAAATTAAGGTTTAAAAAATTATTATATTCTTTTTCATTTACATAACCAAGCCAAAAATCTCCCTTTGGATAATCCAAACCAATGGTATTAGCTAAAAGATTAATATCTCTTATCTCTGATTTAGGAATAAGTATTTTTGCCTCTCCTCTTATGCTAATTTCCCTACGTATCTCTTCAATAACATTGCTTTGAGAGAAAACAATATTAAAAGCAAGAAGACCAAAGAATAATAAAAATGTCTTTTTCATTGTAAAGCTAATAAGTTACAAAAGTACATATTTATTTTAAAACTCTAAGAAGAGAATATGAATTTCTTACACTTATAATTTGTAAAAACAATATTTTCTTTATAATTTTGCCCAACATTTAAGCATAATTATAATTCTATGAAATCAATTAAACTTTTAGTTTTGTCTATGCTCTTTATTAGTACTATAGCTTATGGACAAAACAATGAAAACTCTAATAAGATTATGGAAAACATTTTAAATCGCAAAAGTGTAAGAACCTATACTAATGAAGAAGTCAAGAAAGAACAATTAGAAACACTTCTAAGAGCAGGTATGGCAGCTCCAAGTGCAAGAAACTCTCAACCATGGTTATTTTTTGTAATAGATGAAAGGGGAATATTAGATAATCTTGCTGAGCAACTGCCTAATGCAAGAATGTTGGCAGAGGCAAAAGCAGCAATAGTAGTTTGTGGCAATATGCAAAAAACACTTGAAGGAGAAGCAAAAGAATTTTGGGTACAGGATTGCAGTGCAGCCACTCAAAATATTCTTTTGGCAGCAGAAAGCATGGGATTAGGAGCTGTTTGGACAGGAGCTTACCCAAGAAAAGAAACAGTAAAGATAATTCAAGAGGAACTAAAACTTCCAGAATATATAATCCCTCTAAATGTAATCCCTATTGGTTGGCAAACAGGTAAAGAAAAACCAAAACAAAAATACAATGAAGAGAATATTCGTTGGAATACATGGGAGTAAATTATCTATTATATAAAAATTTTATATACCTTTGTCGTGATAATTACAGAAAATACTTTTGCTTAAAAAACATATAAGATATATGAAAAGATTTTTAATCATTTTTGTTTTATTTTTGAGTTATTTCTCTTTTTCTCAGAATATTTCAACGACAAATATTACTCATAATTCTGCTTTAATTTCTTTTCCTAATTTGGAAAATGAAGCATTGAATATCCATGTTTTTACAAAATCTTCTGAAGACACAATTGTCCTTTTTGAAAATTTTTCTCGTTTTCCAATTACAAATAGTGGAAATCTTTATAGTGCAGATTTGGCTTATTTGAATTTGCCTTCTTCTTATACAAATATGTCAGGTTTTAAAGGAAGAAATCTTTTTAACACTAATGGGGATAGCTGCTCTTTTTATTCAAATAGTGGTTTAGTTACTCCTTTTATGGATTTATCTAAATCAGGAGGGAACTATAGACTAAGATTCTCGATAAAGAATACTCACGCTTCAAATGCAAACTTTTTAAGAATTTATCAATCAGATAGTTTAGGGAGTTTTCCATCTACATACTCTGTAGTTACTGTAGCTAAAAACTCTTCCAAAATTTACGATACTATTTTTTCAAGTGGCAATTCAAATTGCAAGTTATGGTTTTTTTCAAATAGTTCAATAAATTTAATTATTGATGATTTATCGGTTTATTACACATATATCACAAAAACTCCAATTACCTCTTCTCCTTTTACTACTAATTTAAACTCATTACAAATATCATCTTTAAACCCTAATACTATTTATCATTGTTTTATTGAGGGTAGAACAGATACTATTTCTTTTACAACTCTTAATCAATCCACAATTAATAATGTGAGTGATATTTCTCCAAATTCTGCAAAACTTAATTTCTCTTCAACAGATATTAATTCAAATAGAAAACTTATTCTAAAAAAGAAATCCAATGGAGCAAATGTTTTTGCAGATGATTTATTTATTTCCGAATATACTACTGCAGGGACATATGATAGAGCTATTGAAATTTATAATGGAACGGGAAGAGATATTTGTTTGGGCGATTATTCTATAAAGTATCATTTAGCTACCGGAGCTGTAAAAATATCTCCTTTATCATCTTTAGATACATTAAAACCCAATCAATGTTTTGTTGTTATGGAATACTTTAAGGATATAAATGTTTCAAACGAAGGAGCTTTTTGTAAAGATACTATATTAAAAGGTCAATTTGTATATACAGGTGATGATGCTATTGCATTAATGAAAAATGGAGAATATGTTGATATATTTGGATGTTTAGGAGAGATTCCAGGAACAAATGGTTGGACTTCTACAGGGATTCAAACAGCTAAAACTACATTAAGGCGTAAATCAAATGTTAGTAAAGTAATAAAAGTTAATCCTTCAAGTGGTTTCCCAACACTAAATTCGCAGTGGACACAGATAGGAAGTGTGGAAAGTACTTATGCAACTAATTTTGCTGATTTTGGAAAGCAT
>CAYFWD010000024.1:0-24651 GCA_964346795.1 uncultured Bacteroidaceae bacterium | reverse complement strand
ACAAAATCTTGCCTTATTCAAAATAAAACCCTTAACTTTGGCTCTTGAAATAAATTATGTATGAATAAGTATCGGATAACAAATCCTAATAATAAAGACGTGCGAAATAACATATCCCGCACGACGAAAAATTACTGATAAATATGTCGCTAAAATATAATCCAATACCAAGTGAATCACTTGAAGTCGTGGGGGAGGAAAAAAATTATAACCCCAATAATGAAGTTTATCGCAATTTTCATATTTTGAATTTAGATAACTTTAATGACTTAAATGATTTAGATACTATTTTTCTTTATAAGTATTTTTCAATACAAAATCTTAAGTACATACATAACAACAACAAATTATACATTGATAAAATAGTCGAATCATGGGAGGATTGTTATGAAAATTTCTTTTTAAAATGCAATTTTTTCACTTGTGATAATATTCCTTTGACTGCTAAAAATCAAATACCCGGTATATTTGGTCAGAGTTGGACTACAAAAAATGAATCCGATGCAATGTGGCGAATTTACTCAAACAATAAAAGGGGGGTAAAAATCAAAACTACCGCCAAAAAATTATTTAATGCGTTATATATAGATGACGAGTGTATGGCAAACACATGGTTTGGGAAAGTTCAATATGATACAATGGATAACTTTAAGAATATTCTTAAAAGAAAAATTCAACAACAAGATTTTCAAGGGGTATTTCAATACACTCTTCCTGCAACAGAGTTTATGAAACGTAAAGAATTTGCACACGAAGAGGAATTTCGCGTAATTGTAATGTTGGATAGTGAGCGAACTAACCAATTCAAACAATATAAAAGACTTGCATATAACATAGATGTGAACAATTTTGTGGACGAATATTGCTTAGATCCTCGACTATCAGATACAGAATTAGAGGTTTTGAAACAAGAACTCGTTGCAATGGGAGCGAATCGCGACAAAATTATAAAATCAAATTTGTATAGTTTTCAACCCTTTAAATTTCATTTACGCAAATAACGAAGAAATATTAAACTCCTGTCCCTACTACCCACTCCTGAAAAAATTGTATAGCAGTTAATAAAGCCCTATCGGGCTAAACGAACAGCAATTAAACAACGTTTAAACAGGATTTGATAATGGTTAAATAGAAACTATTTTTCAATAAAGAAATAAAAAGATAATGCAAAGATAACTACGTTTCGGGCATTAGTAAAGGTCAAACCCTACGGGTTGCTTTCAAACTACCCGAACAACGAAAAATAGGATTATTTTTAGAGAAGAAAATAAGCTATTATGCAATAATTATGGAGTTTTTTATTACTTTTGCAAATTGAATTTACATAATTATTATTTCTTTAATTTAGAGGATGCTTAATAGACATTTCATAAGGGCTAAGGTTTTACAATGGCTTTATTCTTTTCAGTTCAATGAGAATAACGATGTTAAGGAATATAAGGAAAAACTTCTTAATAGCTTTGATTCTCTCTTAGATTTACACACTTATTTGTTTTCTTCTTTGATTTATATTCACTCTTTGGCACAGGAACAGATAGAAGATAATAAACGTAAGCATTTGCCAACAGAGGAGGATTTGAATCCAAATACTAAGTTTGTGGATAATGAGTTTTTTGCTCTATTGCTTAATGACCAAAGTCTTTTGAAAAAAAGAGATGCTTTGAAGATAAATTGGAATGAGAACAGGGATTTGTTTTTGGGTATATTGAGGAAGTTTCAAAGTTCTACTACCTACAAAAATTATATGTGTTCAAAGAAGGATGGTATGGAGCTTGATAAGGGTGTTGTTGTTCAGCTTTTCAAAAACTATGTTATTACTAATGAACTTCTCTTTGATAGTATTTGTGAGATGAAAATGGAGTGGGAGTCTGATTATGATGTTGTTGCTCTTTGGAGTTTTAAGGCATTGAAGGATTATGAGGGTGATTTTGAGAAGTCAATGGTGGATTTTGTTGACAGGGATTTTATAATAACTACCTTTATTAATACTATTGAAAATGATAAGGAATATAATGATTTAATAAATAATAAGGTTCATAACTGGGATTTGGACAGGGTTGCATTAATGGATATTTTAATAATAAAGATGGGTATTTCGGAGTTATTATATTGTCCTGAAATTCCTATTAATGTTACTTTGAACGAATATGTGGAATTGAGCAAAGAGTTTTCTACTCCTAAGAGTAAGTTGTTTGTGAATGGGCTTTTGGATAAGATAATGGTTGAGCTGAGGGCTAAGGGAAGAATAAGGAAGGTGGAAGAGGAGAATGAGACTGATGAAGAGATTGAAAGTGAATATTTATAAATATGAATATAATTAGAAAAGGTATTTTAGCTTTAGCGGTTTTAGGTGTTTTCTTTGTGTCTTGTGGCAAGAAAGAGAGTAAAATTAATGCTGATTTGATTGAAAATGCTACCTCTATCAAGTTTGAAAAAGATATGATAGATTTGGGTTCTCTGACTGCTGGAGAGGTTGTAACTTGTAGTTTTAAGTTTAAGAATACGGGTAAGAATGATTTGATAATTTCTGCAGTGTCTGCTAATTGTGGCTGTGCTGTTGCTGATTATCCTAAAAATCCTATTAAACCAAATGAGGAGGGGCAGGTTACTGTAAGATACGATTCTGATGGGAGTAGTGGGATAAGAATTATGAAGGAGATTTCTGTTTTGGCTAATACTACTCCTTCAACTACTAAGCTAAGGATTACTGCTGATGTAAATTAGAATAAATAATATTAATAATAATTAAAAAACGACGAAAATGAATTTAATGAACACTTTATTAATGGCATCGGGTCAAGGTGGACAATCATCTGGCTGGGGTTCTATGTTTATGCTTTTGGCTATCATAGTAATATTTTATTTCTTTATGATACGTCCACAAAGTGCAAGAGCAAAGAAAGAAAAACAATTTAGAGAAAGTCTTCAAAAGGGACAAAAGGTTGTTACAATTAGTGGAATGCATGGAAAGATTGTAGAAGTAAAAGAAACTTCTATTATTCTTGAAATTGCTAATGGAGTAAATGTAGAGGTAGAGAAGACAGCAATTGCTCTTGATTTAGGAGCTAACACAAACAAGAAATAATAAGTTTATTTATTGTTTTGAGGTGAAAAGCATTGCTTTAACTGGAACCATTGGAAGCGGGAAGACCTTAATTTGTTCTGTCTTTGAACATTTAGGTGTTCCTGTTTTTATTGCTGACAGGGAAGCTATTAAGTTATATAATAATAGTGTTTTTTTACAAGAGATAGCTTTAGAGTTCGGGAAAGAGGTTTTGAAAGATGGGAGAATTGATAAGAAAGCTTTAGCCAAAATAGTTTTTAAGGATAAGACAAAGTTAGAAAAGCTTAATTCAATTATTCATCCAAAGGTATGGGATAGTTTTCTCTCTTGGAGAGATAATCAAAACGCACCTTATGTAATTATGGAAACAGCAATAGTTTTTGAGATAGGTTGGGATAAGAGATTTGATAAGATAATTTCAATTGATTCCCCAAAAGAGATTTCTATTCAAAGAGCTATGCTTAGAGATAATACGAGTCTTGAGGAAGTTGAGTTAAGGATGAAAAATCAATTTACCAACGAAGAAAAAGTATCAAGAGCAGACTATAAGATATTTCATGATAATAATACTATGCTTTTGCCACAGATATTGGATATACATAAACGAATAATAAATTAAAAGAGTTAATAATTATGAAGAGATTATTTTTACTTTTTAATATACTATTTATTAGTAGTATTTCTTTTGCTCAAATAAGTATTGAAGGAGAGCCTAAGTCTTTTTCAAATAAGAATGTAGCGGCTTTGAGTACTGCAATAATTGAGGTAGAAGAACCTGATTTAACTAAGGAGATAGAATATAATAATAATCCTGAAAATCAATATAAGGTTAGACGTTTTGGAGTTATTATTCCTATGGGACTTAACTTTTTTGATAAAGCAGATATGTTTGAAGTGGATAATGGAAAGCTTTGGCTGTTAAAAATTAAGTCTAATAATGCAAAAGCTTTAAATATTTATTCTGATGATTTTTATATTCCAAAGGGAGGAGAATTATATATTTATAATCAAGACCGTACTAAAATTATAGGAGCTTTTACTTCAATAAATAATGATGATTCTCGTATGTTTGCAACAGAGATGGTTGAGGGAGAAGAAATAATAGTAGAATACTTTCAGCCAAATGATGTAGAAGAGAATCCAAGTATTAAGCTTAACGAATTGGGATATGCTTATAGGGATTTTGGTTATGATATAACTAAAAGTTATGAGTTTAGAAGTTCAGGCTCATGTAATGTTAATGTTAATTGTCCAGAAGGAGATAATTATCGTAATGCACAAAGAGGAGTTGTAAGGATATTAGTAAGAATGAATGATAATGCAAGTGGTTGGTGTAGTGGTTCATTAGTTAATAATACAGCAAGAGACTTAGCCCCTTATGTCCTTTCTGCAGCACATTGTGTTGAGGATATGGCTAATTCTACATACTATAATTATTTTGTATTTTATTTTAATTACGAAGCAGCTTCTTGTCAAACAGGAAATATTGAGCCAACTCCAAAAACAATGACTGGAGCTTCATTTAAGGCAGCAGGAGAATCTTCTGACTTTCTTCTTTTAAGATTAAAACAAAATGTACCTCAAAACTATAATGCTTATTGGAATGCTTGGAATAATTCTACAACAGCTTCAACAAGTGGAGTTTCTATTCATCATCCAGCAGGAGATATAAAAAAGATTTCAACCTATAATACAGCTCTTCAATCAGCAAATCTTGGTGCAGGTTTAACACATTGGAAGGTAAAATGGATACTAACCATAACTAACCACGGAGTAACAGAGGGAGGCTCTTCTGGAAGTCCATTATTTAATTCTTCAAGCCAAATTGTAGGAACACTTACAGGGGGAACCTCAGGTTGTAATGTTGCTAATGCAGATAAAATTGATTATTATGGAAAAATGTCTTTTTCTTGGGCTTCAAATGGCACAACTGATAATAAAAGATTAAAGCCTTGGTTAGACCCTCTTAATACAGGAGTAACATTTTTTAGAGGCGATGATTACAATACATATCAAACAAGTAATCCATTAATAGAAATGAGTGAAGATACTTACTCAACAATCTATCCTAATCCAGCAAAAGGAAATGTTAATATAACTATTACAAAACAATTAAATCCAACAAACTTAGAAGTATATGATGAGTCAGGAAGGGTTGTTTTTAGAGATGTAATTCCTGCAAATACATCAGAACACGTATTCAATGCCAATAGTCTAAATACAGGTTATTATTTAATAAAGTTTATCTCTAAGGATAAGACTTGGACTAATAAACTAATTGTACAATAATTGATTCATTTCTGTTTTGAGAAATGGAGGAAGAAAAACTAATAACCAATAAAGAGCTTGAGCTTGCAAAGAAATATGTTGAATATACCAATACCAATATTTTCTTAACAGGAAAAGCAGGAACAGGTAAGACTACTTTTCTCAAAAATCTAAGAGAAAACTCTTCAAAACAAATGGTTGTTGTTGCTCCTACTGGAGTTGCAGCTATTAATGCAGGAGGAGTTACTATTCATTCTTTCTTTCAGGTTTCCTTTGGCCCTTTTTTAGAAGGGAGTGAAAAGGATAAAGATACTAAGTTTAGAATATCTAAAAGTAAAAAAGAAGTCATTAAAAGAATGGAGCTGCTTGTTATTGATGAAATATCAATGGTAAGGGCAGACCTTTTAGATGCAATAGACTATAGATTGAGACAATTCAAACAGAGACATATCCCATTTGGAGGAGTTCAGCTTTTGATGATTGGCGACTTACAGCAATTGCCACCTGTTTGCAAGGACGAAGAATGGAATCTATTGCAATTTAAATATTCTACACCATATTTCTTTTCTTCTATAGCACTTCAGAAATCCAATTTCATAACAATTAATCTCCAACAAGTATTTCGTCAGAAAGATGAAGAGTTTATAAAAATACTCAATAAGATTAGAAATAATCAAATTGATGAAAAACTTATTAACTCTCTTAACGAAAGAAATAATGTGGACTACGACCCAGAGATTGATGACTCTTACGTTATACTTTGCACTCATAATTATCAGGCAAATAGAATAAACGAAAACCGACTTTCTCAGATTGATAATCCAACTTATAAGTTTAAGGCAGATGTTAAAGGTGATTTTCCTGAATCTTCCTATCCTAATGAATTTGAGTTGGAACTAAAGCTTGAAGCACAGGTAATGTTTATTAAAAATGATGTTGGAGCACCGGAAGACAGGCAATACTATAATGGGAAGATAGGTAAGATAGTTGGAATAGATGAAGACATTATATTGGTAAGGAGTAAGGAAGACACAGAAGATATTGTTGTAAAGAAATATATTTGGAATAATTATTACTATCGCTTAAACAATCAAACTAATGAGATAGAAGAGGAGGTAATTGGAACTTTTGAGCAATATCCAATAAAATTGGCTTGGGCAATAACTATTCATAAAAGTCAGGGCTTAACCTTTGAAAAAGTTATAATTGATTCCAATAGAGCCTTTGCACCAGGGCAGGTTTATGTGGCCTTGAGCCGTTGCAAGAGTTTAGAAGGAATTATCCTAACATCTCCATTTGAGCCTTATAGCATAAAAAAAGACCCTAAGATAGATGAGTTTGATGTTATGCAAGAAGAAAACCAGCCTACAGAGGAAAGTCTTGAAATGGATAAACTTCTATTTTTGGAAGAAAACCTTGTGGACTTATTCTCATTCACCACCTTAAAATGGAAGATAGATGAACTTAAAACTCTAAACAATACTGATTATCACACGACCTACCATACAACAAGCAATATTATAAATGAGAATATAAAAATCTTTGAAAAAGAAATCTACGAGGTTAGTCTAAGGTTTGAAAGCCAAATTAAAACACTTTGTAAAAAAGAATTAGACAGCTTTGCAATAGAAAGACTAACAAAAGCAAGGGGATATTTTACCCAAAAGTTGGAAGTGGTTCAAAAGATTATAAAGCTACTATCAGTATTGGAATTTGACAATAAGCAAATTGAAAAGCAAAAAGACGATAACTTATTTGATATTACCTATCAAACTTATCTCAAACTAAAACTCTTTGAAGTAATAACACCTGAGTTTTCAATAGGAGAGTACAGAATACACAAAAGCAAGATATTAGTAAAAGAGCCAAATGAGTTTCTTAAAGAGGTTTTCAAAGAAAATAAAATTACATTGGGTAAGGATAAAGAAACAAAAGATAAGGAGTTACCACCAGAAATAATAAACGAAGAACTCTTTGAAGTACTAACTCAATGGAGAAGAGCCAAAGCAGAGAAAAAAGATACTCCAGCCTTTGTTGTCTTACATCAAAAAACTCTTATAGAAATAGCCAATAAAGTTCCAAAAACAGAGAAAGAACTATTGGAAATAAAAGGTTTTGGTAAGATAAAGCTAAAGGAATATGGAAAAGAAATACTTGATATTTTAGAGAGTTATATCTTTGAGGATAATAAAAACAACTAAAAATGAGTTTTAATATACAAACTTACCAAATACATAAAATGAAAAGCAGGATTAAAAGTCTTTCAAACCTTATTATAGTTTCAATAATTACAATATTGATATTATCCTCATGTAGTACATCCAAACGTTCAAGTATGAAGCCAAGGAAGAAAAAGAAATGTAATTGTCCAACCTTTTCCTATCAAAAACCAATCAATAATAAGACACATAGCCTTTTTGTATAATTAAGGCTAAATTTATTTTTTCTTATGTCTTTTGTTTTTCTTTTTTTGCTGCAGGGAAAAGAATATTATTAAGTATTAGACGATATCCTGGTGAATTAGGAAATAGACTTAAGTCTGTTACTGGGTCTCCTACAAAATGCTGATAATCTTCTGGGTCGTGTCCTGAAAGAAATGTCCAAGTTCCTTTGCCAAATGTACCGTGAATATATCTAACCTCATCTATAGATTTATTTTCTCCCAAAACAACAACATTTGGTTTTAATAAACTCTTGTTAAAAGCGGTGCTTTGTCCCATAAAGCCTTTAATTATCTTAGTATGGTTTTGGGTTAGCATTGTTGGTATCCAGTCCCATTTGGCAGAAAAATCAAATAAAACAAATAAATCGTTTTTTTCATTTACCAATCTTGCTCTTTGAGGAGTTACGTCAATATTTGACTTTTCGTATTTATAGGGATTAGTTTCAATTGTGAAGTTTCTAAAAGCAAAACATTGAGAGTAATCTAATTTTTGCTGTGCATTTGGGTCCATTGGGTCTCCATCAAACATTACATCACAAATATCTGTTCCTTCTGCAGCTAAAGCAATATCAAAACTATCAGGAGCAGAACACATGGCAAACATAAAACCTCCTCCTGCAACAAATTCTTTTATCTTTTTAGCAACAGCCAGTTTTAATTGTGATACTTTCTTAAAACCATGCTTAAAAGCCATCTCTTCATTCGTTCTAACATCTTCCTGATACCAAGATTGATTGCGATAATTAGCCCAAAACTTTCCATATTGTCCTGTAAAGTCTTCGTGATGTAAATGTAGCCAGTCATAAATAGGAAGTACTCCTTTTAGTATTTCATCATCATAAATCACATCATAAGGTATTTCAGCGTAAGTCAAAACAAGAGTTACTGCATCGTCCCAAGGAAGTTTGTTTTTAGGAGAATAAACAGCTATCTTCGGAGCTTTTTGAAGTTTTACAACATCCATATTAACTTCCGGTTCAGCAATATCATTTATTATCTGTGCTCCTTGAACGTCCGCAATATTATTATATGTAACACCTTTAAGCTTGCAAAGTCTTTCAATCTTATCATCGTGTTTCATCAGAAAAGCCCCACCTCTATAATTCAAAAGCCAACTAACTTCTCCTTCTTGAGCTAAAACCCAATAGGCTACTCCATAGGCTTTCAAATGATTTTTCTGTACTTCATCCATAGGGATTAGTATTTGAAGAGAAAAAGCATAAGAGCTAAATAGTAATGAAATTATAAGAAATAAATTTTTTTTCATATCAATAAATTAAAATGCAGAATCTTCATCAGTTGGTAAGTCGTCGTCATCATTCATTTTGGAAGATACAATAGCATTTGGTCTGCCTTCACTATCAAAATTAATATTTCTTCCCATAGTATCTAACATAGGAGAATCAGACAAAAAGTCCCTGTTGAGAAATCTTGCGAAACGATTTTCAAATCTCAAACGTACCTCACCAACAGGTCCTGAACGATGCTTTTGAACTAAAATATCAGCCATTCCAACAGTTGGTCCTTTCTCGTCCCCTTCGGTTATACCATAGTATTCTGGACGATAGATAAACATAACTATATCGGCATCTTGCTCAATTGCTCCAGATTCTCTAAGGTCTGAAAGCATAGGTTTTTTAGTCCCTCCACGAGTTTCAACAGCTCTTGAAAGCTGAGCTAAAGCCAAAATAGGTATTGAAAGTTCTTTTGACAAGGCTTTCAATTGACGAGAAATAGTACTTATTTCCTGTTCTCTATTACCTCCTCTGATTTCAGAACTACCACTCATTAATTGCAAATAGTCAATAAATACCATCTTAATATCATATTTTTGCTTCAAGCGTCTGCATTTTGCTCTTAGCTCAAATATTTTTAACTGTGGGGTGTCATCAATATATATTGGAGCTTTTGAAAGGCGAGTAATGTTTTGCTGTAATCTCTCAACCTCATCGGCTCTTAACTGGTCTCCCTTCTTGAGTCTATCTCCTGAAATCTCAACTTCAGAAGAAATTAATCGCATTGTAAGTTCCAATGCCGTCATTTCTAAAGAAAAGAATGCAACAGGAATATTAAAATCAACAGCCATATTTCTTACCATTGATAGAGCTAAAGCTGTTTTACCCATAGCCGGACGAGCAGCAAGAACAATTAAAGTGCCTTTATGAAAACCTGTTGTCAAGCTATCCAAATCTCTAAAACCAGAAGGGATACCAGAAGTTATTCCTTCAGACTTTTGTGCTGCCTCAATCTCTTTTTGAGCCTCATAGAGCAAGGAGTCCAAAGTTTGAAAATCACTTCTAAAGTTTTTATCACTAATATCCATTAAGCTGGTTTCGGTCTTATCCAAAAGCTCTACAACATCTGTTGTCTCCTCAAAAGCATCTTTAATAGTTTCCGTTGATACCCTAATTAATTCTCTTTGAATAAATTTTTCTGAAAGAATACGGGCGTGATACTCAATGTGAGCTCCAGATGTTACCCTTGAAGTTAGGGTAGAAATCTTATAAGCTCCTCCCACCATATCCAGAGTCCCATTCTTCTTTAGCTGTTCCACAACAGTCAAAATATCAACAGGAGAACCATCATAGAAGAGTTGTTTGATTGCTAAAAAGATTTCCCTGTGTTCAGGAGTGTAGAAATATTCTTCTCTTATTATATCAATAGAATTGGTTATAGCATCTTGGTCTAAAAGCAAACCTCCCAACACAGCCTCTTCCAAATCCAAGGCTTGAGGTGGTATTTTCCCATTAAGCTCAAAGGCTTGCTCAGGTGTAATTCTTGATGTCTTTGTCTTAAACTTATTATCCTTTTTATCCATAGGCCTGCAAAGATAAAACAAAAATATTCTGAAAAAAAAGAAATAAAGAAAAATAAATTATAGTCAAAAGTTATAATTGCACAACTAAACATATCCCAAAAGAGAAGTCAGCTGTTAGTAACTTTAAAAAGAGTTTTCATCAAATAAAACAAAGTGTCGTTCTAAAAAAACAAAGCTTACAAACTATTTTAATAAGGATTAGATTTTGTATAATGGCATTATACAAAAATTAAAGGAAGTTTGGTGAGATTGAAACCTTGTTGTAATAGTCCTAAAGCCTTATAAAATATTTTATAAGAAAATAAATGAAATGAAAAGTAGGGCAGGATATTTCTAAAGAGATAATATTACTTATTATTTACTCCATATCCGAAAAGGGAAAAATCTCCCAGAGTAGGGTCCAAAGGGAAAATAGTTTTTAGATTATTTGTTATTTCAATAGCTGTTTGCATATTTGCTTGCTTTGATGCTGTTAGGTTAAGTAAAAGTGCTTGCCTGTGAGAATGTGTGTCAAGGGGAATAATCAAATCTTTAGGCTCAATGATATCCCAAATACCAAAATCAACGATTCTATCTTTTCTAACTAACCAGCGAAGCATCATACAAAGTCTTTTGCAGGCTGATTTTGTATTTATTGGAATGCCTTCAACATCTCTAAACTTATCAATGATTATTTCAATTAATTTCAAACAGGAATTTTGAATGGAGCTGTTGTTCTTAATGTTTTGTTGTTTTTCTTTTAATTCTTTATCAAGCATATCTTCAAAAGAAAGGTTTTTTTGTTCAAAATAAATCTCATATAAGGTATTGCAGAGGTTATAATAGTCTTTATGTTTATAGAAACGATAGAGTGAAAGGTTTTTATCTTTATGTTTTTCAAATCCTTTTTCTTTAATGTATTTATAAGGGCTATTGGAGTGATTGAGATTTATGTCTTGATGAAGAATTTCCAAGGTTTGAAGAATAGCTTTTCTGTTTCCATATGCAAGCCAAGAGCTTATAAAAGCCGAGATTTCTATATCTTGCTTTAAGGAATATTGATGTGGAAACTTTATTGGGTCAGAGAGAATAAAGTCTTTTGTATTATACGTGTTAGCGTATTCTTTTAGAAGGTGTTTTGTTTTGTAGGGAAGCATTTGTTTGAGAAGTGTTTTAGTAATTTGTTATTGATTCGTATAGAAGGTTGTGAATATTGGTGCGAATGCCGTACCTTGTAAGTTTATTATTGTTTTGGGAAGGGTAAACCCTATTAGAAAGAAATACGAAGGTTAGATTTTCTTTTGGCTCAACCCAAAAATAAGTTCCTGTAAAGCCACTATGTCCAAAGCTTTCTTTTGATGCATATTTAGAACAAGGAGAACTATTTCCATTCTTCTTATCAACAGGTTTGTCAAAGCCCAAAGCTCTTCTGTTGTTTTTGAAATAAGTTTTATTAAAAACTCTAATAGTGTTTTCCTTTATATATCTTTGATTTTTATACTTTCCTCCATTGAGAAGCATTTGGCAAAGCTCTGCAATATCCATAGCATTGGAAAAAAGTCCTGCGTGTCCAGCCACTCCTCCAAACATTGCAGTTGCTGGGTCGTGAACATAACCTCTAATTAACTTGTTTCTAAAATAATTATCTATTTCGGTAGGGGCTATGTTTTTAATAGAAAATCTTTTTAATGGATTGTATCCAATATGTCTTAGCCCCATAGGCTCGTAGAAGTTTTCACTGACGTATATGTTTAAAGGTTTGTGAGTTATTTTCTCAATAACCTCACCTAGAAGCATAAATCCAAAATCGGAGTAAACATACCCCTTGTCTTTGTTTAATTCACTATTTATTATTTTGTCAATAATATTATCCTTGTAAGACTTTTTAATATAGAGGCTATCGCAAACAGCAACATACATGTAAGGGTTATCATTTTTTGCTTTATAAATAGAAGAATCTAATCTTTTATCAACCATTGTTTCTGCATAGAATGGCTCCCAAGCCTTAAAGCCTGTATTATGTGACAGTGCTTCGCGAAGAGTTATTGAGCTTTTGTCGGTAGAATCCATCTTAGTAATGTATTTAGAGATTTTTTCATCTAAGTGATAGTAGTTTTCGTCGTAAAGTTTCATCATAGAAATGGTTGTACTCATAACCTTAGTTATGGAAGCAATATCATAGAGGGTATTTGTATTGACTTTCTTAATGGAGTCATAAGTTAAGTAGCCGTAAGATTTATTATATACAAGTTTATTATCTCTATAAACAACAATTTGGCAACCAGGGTAAGCCTTGTTTACTATTCCATAATTAACAATACTATCTATTTTTTTGAAATAGGCAGGATTCATTTCTGCATCGTTACAATTAACATATCCCATAGCGTCCGAATCATACCTTAATCCATAATTTACTTTATAGTTTTCTGTACTGCCTACAGGTAACTTACCTCTAACATCAATTTTCCCAAAAATACTTTTAGCTAATGTTTTTTGCAAAGCAGGGTTGGTTTCATAGCCAACTAATATAGCTTTTAAATCTTTGAGAGAGTCAATAATTTGAAGAGAGTAAGGATTAGCAAAGAGAGCAAGGATAGTTTTATTATTTTTTTGAAGAATACTTAAGTTATTAAGTGCAGACTTTTCAATTCCAAAATTGTTTTTTGCACTTCTTCTTATGTTACCACAAATAGTTGCAATAACATAATCATATTGCTTAAGGGTTTCTTCAATATTTTTTACGCTTTCGCCTGACTTTATTTTGAAAATACTAATATCGTTATAGTCTTTTAGGGTTGAAATAAAGGATTTTAAGTTTTCGTTTCCAAGTTGAACTAAGGCAATTTTGGAATTATGTCTGTCAATAATAGGAAGAGTGTTACTATCATTTTTAACTAAAGTTACTATAGTTTCTGATAGTTGAAGGGTAATATTGTCGGCTTGTTTTATTAGTTCTTCACTTGGAACACTTAGTTCCTTAATTTCATTATTAAATAAGCCTAATTCGTATTTTAGATTTAAAACCTTTCTGCATTTTTTTTCAATATCTTTTTTGCTTATCTTGTTATCTTTTATAGCTTTAAGAATAGCGTTAACTGCTTTGTATTCATCTTGAGGCATAAGTAAAATATCAACTCCAGCCATAAGTGCCAAAACTTCTGCTTCTCCATCCTTAAAATCATTAGTAACTCCTTTCATATTTAGAGCGTCAGTAATAATAATTCCATTAAATCCAAGCTCTTCTCTTAGATAATCAGTAATTATTTCTTTGCTAAGAGAAGAGGGGAGTTTTTTGTCAGGAATAAGAGAAGGGATATTTAAATGTCCAACCATTATCATCTTAGCTCCTTTCTCAATAGAGTAACGGAAAGGATATGAATCAACAGAATCAATAAATGCTTTAGAGTGATTGATTACAGGTAAAGCATAATGAGAATCTGTTTCGGTATCTCCATGACCAGGGAAATGTTTTAAAGAACCTATAACTCCATTATCCTGCATTCCTTTTAAGTATGCCCAACCAAATCTTGCTACTCTTTTTTTATCTTCACCGAAAGAACGGAAGCCAATAACCGGGTTTTTAGGGTTAAGATTTATATCAATAGTTGGGGCAAAATTAATATGAATTCCCATTGATTTTGCTTGAATAGCTATGTTTTTGCCCATTTCGTAAATTAAAGAATCGTTGTCAGTTGCTCCAATTGTAATTTGAGAAGGGAAGGAGTATCCATCAAGCATTCTCATTCCTAAACCCCATTCTCCATCAATACTAAATAATAAAGGAATTTCTGTATTAGAGGAATATTTTTTATTTAGTGCTATAAGCTCTTCAGATGTACCTTTGAAAAAACATATTCCACCAATTTTTAAGCTATCAATACTTTTAACTATTTTTTTATAGTATGAAGGTTTGTTGTTTGAATCAGAACCTATAAAGATGATTTGTCCTATCATCTCTTCAATAGTCATTGACTTTAGTTTTTTGTTGATGAAAATTTCTTGTTGAGAAAGTTGTTTAATGTCTTGCTTTTTACCTGTTGCAGATACGCATGAATTAAATAGAAAACTTAAACAGAATAATGTAATTATTAAATTGTACTTCATTTTGGAGTTTATTATGTTAATTGTGCAAAGATAATTAAAAGAAATATATTATAGTATTATTACTATATTATAAATTGAAATAAAAAAAGCTGTCAAAGTTATTTGACAGCTTTTTGTTTAAAACTAAGAATTAATTATAAAACTTTCTTAACATTAATGATAGCTTGTTGAATTCTTGTTTTGTAAGTTGGATTTTCCATACAGTCTTTAACAGCTGCTTCCTTAGCAGGAGCTTCTTTCTTTAATGCAGCATATTCTTTAATAGCAGCAGCACCGCTACCTCTATTATTATATGCATTAGAAATTCTTAAAGAGAAACTTTCGTAATCAGCAACAGCTTTTTCGCAAGGATCAGCTTTTGGTTGTTCAGCTTTTGCTGCTGGTTTAGCTGTAGTTGTTGCTTTTGCAGGAGCAGGTGTTGCTACTGGTTCTTCTGCAGGAACTTCAATTTCTTCTGCTGGAGTTTCAATTGCTGTTTCAGTTGGAGTTTCAACTGGAGATTCTTTCTTACCACAAGCTGCAACTAATGCAACTAATGCGATACCTAATAATAAGTGTTTTACCTTCATAATTTTTTTAATTTTTAAATTAGTAATCATAAATTTGACGATGCAATATTACGACTTTTTTTTGACTTAATGGGTGTTTTATTAAAATAAATTTTTGCTTGCTTTATAGTGTTTCTTACTATTCCATTATAATCAGGTCATTGAGAGTTTTTTTAAGAGATGAGAAAATGAATGTTTATTAAACATTTTATTCATTAAACACCTATTAATCTTTAAATTCTTTATCTTGAATACGGATAGATTCTTGATGAATTGTATTAAAAATATCTTCTATAAATTCCTTGCTTAAATTAGATTTTTTTGAGTAATTTGTCCTTTTTTTTAGCATTTCTTTAAGTCGTGATATTTGGAGTATAGGTATGCTTTGCTCTTTTTTAATCTTTGCAACTTCAATAGATAACTCCATTCTTTGTTTTAGGATGTCCAATAAAGCAAAATCTAAACTGTCAATTTCTTCTCTTATGGTTATTATTGAACTTTCTTTTCCTAAATTGTTTTGAGGAACTATTAATTTTTTTAATAATTCTTTTAGTTGATTAGGTGTAATTTGTTGGTTTTTGTCTGTAAGTGCATTTTGAGGGTTATTATGAACCTCAATCATTAATCCATTTAACCCAATGTTTAATGCAGTCTGTGAAATATCTTCAATTAATGTAGTATTTCCAGCAATATGACTTGGGTCACATATAATAGGTATGTTAGGGAAAATTCTTTTAAGCTCAATAGGCATTTTCCAATATGGAGTTTGGCGATAAATACCATTGTCAACAAAAGAAAATCCTCTATGAATAGCATAAATTTTATTACTTGAGGAGCTTAGTCTTTCTATTGCTCCAACCCAAAGTTTAATATCAGGGTTTAGAGGGTTCTTTATAAAAATAGGAATATCAACTCCTTTTATACTTGCGGCAATTTCTTGAATATAGAAAGGATTCGTTGTTGTTCTAGCACCTATCCAGACACCATCAATAGAGTTTTCTAAACATTTTTCAACATGTAATGGAGTAGCAACCTCAGTCATTACCTTTAATGAGGTCTCTTTTTTTACCCCCAAGAGCCAATTTAATCCTCTACTTCCAATTCCTTCAAATTGATTTGGTCTTGTGCGTGGCTTCCAAATACCAGCTCTAAACCAATTAACCCCTTTAATCTTGCTGATTTCTTTGGCAGTGCCTAAAACTTGTTGTTTCGATTCTGCAGAACAAGGTCCAGCTATTAATTCAAGCACAATACGAAATTATGATTTAGAGTTAAATTGTCTATTGTCTCACAACTTACAAAAGAAAGTATAGTTGTAATAACCTTATTACTTGGATAAGAAAAATTTTCTTCTTGATTTAAGATTTCGCTATCAAATAAATCTTCTTCCCAAGATGTTAGTAAGTTAAAAATGTAATTTTCCTCCATAAATAAAAATATTTGTTAGTTTATTTTTCTTTGTAAACGCTTAACAAAAACTTTTATTTTATGAGATTGTCTTTTTAATTTTTTTTACATATGTAAAACCATTGAGTTTTCCTCTGCCAAACGACGCATATTTATTAGAGCATAACGCATTCTGCCAAGTGCAGTATTAATACTAACACCTGTTTTGTCAGCAATTTCTTTAAAACTCATATTAGAATAATGACGTAAAACCAAAACTTTTCTTTGCTCTTCTGGTAATTGACGAATAAGTTTTCTTACATCATCGTGAATTTGATTTTTTATTAATTTATGTTCAATTGATTCTTCCCTTGAGTCAAGGACATCAAAAATATCAAAGTCCTCATTTGTCTTAATAGTAGGGAAACGTTGATTTTTACGAAAATAATCTATAACCAAATTATGTGCAATTCTCATAGCCCATTGAATATATTTACCTTCATTTCTGTATTTACCTCCTCTAAGAGTATTGATGATTTTAATATTTGTATCTTGAAAAAGATCATCAGCAAGAGCCTTGTCTTTAACTAAAGAAAGAATATAATTGAAAATTTTATTTTGGTGACGAGATAACAAAACTCCAAACGCTTGCTTGTCATTTTCAATGAAAGCAGAGACCAATTCATTGTCGCTCATTTTATCATATAACATAGGAAACCTCCTTTATTTAATTGTTAAATTTAAAGTATTAAAAAAAGTAATTTTCCTATTCTATAAGCGTATTTTTTTGTTCGTTTTAATTGAATTTTATGGTGCAAAGATATAAATAAAATTTAAAAATACAAGTTTTTTGCAGTTTTTTTTTCTAAAAACATTATCTTTGCACCCAATTAACAATGGTAAAAAATAAAAGTATGAGGCATATTAGACTAATTTTTATATTAATATTTCTGTTTGGACTAATTTCTTGCAATCAAGACAAAAAAGATAATAAAAATGAGATAAAGGATGAGTTAGCACTATTGGATGTTAAGATTAGGCAAGAACCTAAAAATGCTGATTTATACTATGCTCGTTCAAAGGTTCTTTTAGACAGAGGTAATGTGAAAGAAAGTCTTTTGGATATACAGAAAGCAATAGATATTAATAAAAAAGACGTTAAATATTATATTAGGAAAGCAGATATATATTTTACTACAGGAGAAACAACCCTTGCTTTTGCCACTTTGCAAGAGGCATTAAAAATTAATCCAAAATCAAAAGAAGTATATTTAAAAACTGCTGAGATAGCTTTACTACTAAAAGATTATGATAAAACTATGTTTAATATTAATGAGGCATTAAAAATAGATAAGTTAAGTTCTCAAGCCTATTATTTGAGGGGATGGGCTTTGAAAGAAAAAGGAGATACAATTCATGCAGTGGAGAGTTATAAAAAAGCAATAGAAATAAAGCCTGACTATGAAGAGCCATTTGAAGAGTTAGGATTGCTCTATGCTCTAAAAGGAGATAGATTAGCAATAGATTATTTAACCTCTACCATTAACATTAATCCTAAAAACCTTAATGCTATGTATGCTTTAGGACTATTCTATCAAGAACATTCCATGATGCAAAAAGCATTAGATATTTATCAAGATATATTAAATATTAATCCAAAACATGCAGATGCATTACATAATGTAGGATATATTAATTTGGTTTATAAAAAATCATACCAAGATGCATTAACCCTTTTTTCAAAGGCAATAGAAGCTGATACTAATTTTTATCAAGCTTATTTTAATAGAGGAATTACTTATGAACATTTAAATGATTTTACAAAGGCTAAAGCAGATTTTAAGAAAGTATTAGAAATATATCCAGAACATAAACTAGCAAAAGCACATTTGAAATAATCATTGAATTATTTTATCAAAAAAACAGAAAAATTATTCCAAATAAAAAATAAAAATGTAATTTTGCAGGTGTAATAAAAATGAAAATGTTTGAAAGAATAAACACAAATAACGCATTTAATAGTATCAATTACTATATTGAGATTTTTAATTTTTAAAGATAAGCGACTATATTTTAGTCGCTTTTTTTATGCATAATATAAACATATAAATAAATAAATTAGATGAATTTAAAAGGCAAAAATTTAATTTCTATTTCAGATTATACAAAAGAAGAATATTTAGAAATCCTTCGTTTGGCAGCAGAATTTGAAAAGAATCCTAAACAAGAAATTTTAAAAGACAAAGTAGTAGCTTCAATTTTCTTTGAGCCATCAACCAGAACTCGTTTGAGTTTTGAAAGTGCAGCATCGATGTTGGGAGCAAAAGTTATAGGCTTTGCAAATCCTACAGCAACATCTCAAACAAAAGGAGAATCACTTCATGATACTATTAAAATGATGTCAGCTTATGTTGATATTATAGTAATGCGTCATTCTATTGAAGGAGCAGCACGTTATGCGTCAGAAGTTGCAAGTGTTCCTGTGATTAATGCAGGAGATGGAGCAAATCAACACCCTACACAATGTATGTTAGACCTCTATTCAATTCTAAAAACACAAGGAACATTAGAAAATCTAAATATAACATTAGTTGGAGATTTAAAATATGGTAGGACAGTTCATTCTTTAGTGCAGGCAATGTGTAATTTTAATGCAACTTTTCATTTAGTCTCCCCAACAGAATTAAAACTTCCTTCTTCTGTAAAGATGCATATAAAAAAAGCAAATTTAAAATATGAGCAATATACAAACTTGGAAGATGTAATTCCTTTTTCGGATATAATTTATATGACCCGTATCCAAAGAGAAAGATTTTCAGACCCAGTGGAATATGAAAAAGTAAAAGATTCTTATGTCTTAGATGCAGCAATGCTAAAAGGTTGTAAAGAAACTATGCGAATACTTCATCCTCTTCCAAGAGTAAATGAAATAGCAACAGATGTTGATAAAACACCTTATGCATATTATTTCCAACAGGCAAGAAATGGGGTTTATGTTCGTCAAGCACTTATGGCGGCAATATTGGGAGTAAAATAAAAATAATATATTTTAATGAATAATAGCTAAAGAATATTAATAAAATGATAAAGCAAAGTAAAAAAGAATTAGTAGTATCTGCAATTGAAAATGGAACAGTAATAGACCATATACCAGTAGATACAGTACTTATGGTATTAAGTATTTTGGGTTTAGATAAATATGAAGATGAGGTTTTGATAGGGAATAATCTTGATAGTAAGAAGTACGGAAAGAAAGGAATTATTAAAGCAAGGAATAAGTTTTTTGAACAAAAGGATATAAATAAAATAGCACTTGTAGCTCCAAATGCTACCCTTATTGTTATTAGAGATTATGAAATTGTAGAAAAGAAATTTGTTGAAATACCAAATAAGATAGATAAAATCTTGAAATGTATAAATCCAAACTGTATAACAAATAAGGAGGTAATAGATACTAAGTTTAAAGTTGTTGAAGAAAAGCCATTAAAAATCCAATGTATTTATTGTGAAAAAACAATGACAAATATTCGTTTTGCAGAATAATTGTTCAATTAATTTTCACCTTCTAAAATAAAGAAACTATCAAGAAATATTTTAAAACCATATTTGGAAAGTGGTGGGCAACCTCTTTGGTTTTCTTTAAAATAATGATACCTGTAAGTATTATTATTAAAGTCCTGCAGGAAACCAATTCTATGCCTTTTATTAGTCAATTATTTGAACCTTTGATGTATCCCTTGGGTTTGCCTTCAGAGATGAGTTTGGTATGGGTAACGGCAATGTTATCTAATATTTATGGAGGTATATTAGCTTTAAGCAGCATTTATGCCAATAATCCTCTTACTGTGGCTCAAATGACAACCCTCACTACACTAATACTATTTGCTCACACGCTTCTAATAGAAATACCTATATGCAAAAAAGCAGGAACAAAAGTATTACCAATATTTTTAATACGTGTTGTAGGAGGATATATCTTTGCAGTAATTTTAAATTTTATTTATTATTCGTTGGGAGCTTATCAAACACAGATAACAATTCCAATAATAGCAACAGATGATGTTAGTTTGCTGAGTTGGGCATTTTCAGAAGTGAAAAAATATATAGTAATAGCACTTGTTGTTTTGTTATTAATTTTTACTTTGGATATTTTAGAAAAGATAAAGGTAATAGAAATAATAAATAGACTTTTACATCCAATAGTAAAGCTTTTAGGTATAAGTGAAAAGGTTATACCTTTAACATTAATAGGAATGACATTAGGATTAGCTTATGGAGGTGGATTAATTATTGCAGAATCAAAGCAAAAAGATATTTCACCAAAAGATATATTTCTATCTTTAGCACTTTTAAGTCTTTTTCATTCAATAATTGAAGATTCTCTTCTAATGATAGGACTTGGTGCCTCTTGGACTGGAGTATTCTTATTTAGGTTTGTGATTTCTATTTTGGCAATGTTCGTAATTGTGAAGTTGGTTAATAAACTTCCAATTCATTATTTTATGAATATATCAAAAGAGAAATAAATGAAATACTTGTTTGGTTTTATTGTCCAAGTTACATAAAAACAAAGATTTGATTTATGTTCAATTTAGACTTAGTTCTTACCCACAGAAAACTTAGTCTTTGACCCCTTAGGACTTAGTCCTTGGACATGTAAAACTTAGTCCTTTGATGGTAAGAACTAAGTTTATTTTATGCCAAAATAAATTATCTTATTTCCACTTGTTTAGATGTTGAGTTTTATAGCTTTTACTTTGCCTTTAATTTGTGTCAATAAATAATGGCTAAAAAAAATAATAGTTTTTAATAAATCTAAAAGAAAATATCATATATTTGCAAAATATTTCTAAAAGAGCTGTTAGAGACATTAAGCAATGTAACTAACGGAGCTTTGCTATTCAAAGAAGTAGTAAATCAGTAACTCTGAGTTACTGAGTCACAAAAACAATAATATGAAAGGTATAGTTTTAGCAGGAGGTTCGGGAACAAGACTTTTCCCTATCACTAAAGGAGTAAGCAAACAGCTTCTTCCAATTTATGATAAACCTATGGTTTATTATCCAGTTTCTGTACTTATGCTCGCAGGAATAAGAGAGATATTAATAATTTCAACGCCTGAGGATTTACCTAGTTTTAGAAGACTATTGGGAGATGGTTCAGATTATGGAGTAGAGTTTTCTTATGAGGAACAACCTTCACCAGATGGCTTAGCACAAGCTTTTATAATAGGAGAGAATTTTATTGGTAATGATTCTGCATGTTTGGTTTTGGGTGATAATATATTTTATGGTCAAAACTTTTCCTCAATGCTTCAAACTGCATTAAATGATGCAGAGAAAAACAATATGGCAACAGTATTTGGCTATTATGTAAACGACCCAGAACGTTATGGAGTTGCTGAATTTGATAAAGATGGCAAGGTGCTTTCAATTGAAGAAAAGCCTAAAGAACCTAAGAGCAATTATGCAGTAGTAGGTTTATATTTTTATCCAAATAAGGTAGTGGAGGTTGCAAAAAACATTAAACCTTCAGCACGTGGAGAGTTGGAAATAACAACCGTAAATCAGGAGTTTTTGAAGTCAGAACAACTAAAAGTGCAACTTTTAGGAAGAGGCTTTGCTTGGTTAGACACAGGTACTCATGATTCTCTAAGTGAAGCTTCAACTTTTATAGAAGTTATTGAAAAACGTCAAGGCTTAAAAATAGCTTGTTTAGAAGAAATAGCCTTTAATCAAGGCTGGATAACCAAAGAAAAACTACAAGAACTAGCAAAACCAATGATAAAAAACCAATACGGACAATATCTAATCAAGCTAATTGATAATAAGTAAGACTATGAAAAAAAATATATTAATAACCGGAGGGGCAGGTTTTATAGGCTCTCATGTTGTAAGGCTTTTTGTTAATAAATATCCAGAATACAATATTATTAACCTTGATAAGCTAACCTATGCAGGAAATTTAGCTAATCTAAAAGATATTGAAAATAAGCCTAACTATAAGTTTGTCAAAGCAGATATATGTGATTTTGATACAATATTAAATATATTTAAAGAATATAATATTGATGGAGTAATTCATCTTGCGGCAGAGAGTCATGTGGATAGAAGTATAAAAGACCCATTTACTTTTGCAAAAACCAATGTATTGGGAACTCTTTCTCTTCTTCAAGCAGCCAAAGAATGTTGGAAAGATAATTATGAAGGAAAGTTATTCTATCATATATCAACAGATGAGGTTTATGGAGAGCTGGACTTTGATGGCACTCTATTTACAGAAGATACTCCTTACGACCCACATTCTCCTTATTCTGCATCAAAAGCATCATCAGATCACTTCGTGCGTTCCTTCTATGATACCTATAAACTACCTATTATTATAACTAATTGTTCAAATAACTATGGACCATATCAATTTCCAGAAAAGCTAATACCACTATTTATTAATAATATAATCAATAAGAAACCTCTTCCTGTTTATGGTAAAGGAGAAAATGTAAGAGATTGGCTCTATGTTGTTGACCATGCAAGAGCAATAGATATTATTTTCCATAAAGGAAAAATACGTGATACATATAATATAGGTGGTTTTAATGAGTGGAAAAATATAGACTTAATAAAGGTTATTATCAAAACAGTTGATAAATTACTTGGAAATCCAGAAGGAGAATCTTTAAGTTTGATAACTTACGTAACAGATAGAGCAGGACATGATTTAAGATATGCAATAGACTCTACGAAGCTTAAAAATGAATTAGGATGGGAGCCATCTTTACAGTTTGAAGAAGGAATAGAAAAAACAGTAAAATGGTATTTAGAAAACAAAGATTGGATAGACAATATAACCTCAGGAGAATACGAAAAATACTATAAAGAGATGTACGAATAATGTCTGAACTCTAATTTAAACTGATTAAATGACAAAATATAAGGGTATACATAGAAATCAAGGTTAAAGACAAATGAAGATAGAAAACGTATTGATATTTTGTTATTTTTGCATCAAGGTATAAAGTAAGTAGAAAACTAAGTTAAAACAGTTTATTCGTAATAAAGAATGAAAATTATTAAAGATAATATATCAAGAGAGGAATTATCAATTATTGCTGAATCTATATTTGGAGACATGGTAAAGGGAGTAGTTGATATAAAAAAGAATATACTATGCATAGATGCAGAATTGCATGCAGATATTGAAGCATTCCTACTCGAACAAGGCTCAAAACAAGAAAATCTATGGGGAATAAATCTCTACCCAGAAATAGAAGGTGATGATTTTTTGGAATTTGACTCATTAATAAATATACGACCAAGACAGAATAATAGAAGTCGAGGAGTAGAAGATGAAACAATTAAAAAAAAGATTAGAGAAATAGTAAATAGTAAAATAAAATGATACAGCACAAGGAATTGGCAGATGGACGTTGGCAGGAAATGAGTCTTTGTGAGCAAATGGCTAATATAGGCAGTGAAGTATCAAGAACCATTAAATGGAAAGAAAAGAATAATCCCAATCAGTCTCAAAAAGCGTTCGAAAGAGCATTAGAGTTAATAGATATAACACTAACAACAAATCCTAGAAAAACAGCCATAATAGAACTTTGTCGCCTAAGAGAAAGCCTATGTGATGAATTTTATAAAACAGAATTAAAAGGACTTTCAGAACTAAATAAATATCTATTTCAATTTGCCTTGGCAACAAGAAAGTGAAAAACTAAAAGGTAAAAAGTTTGAAATTGTTTTGCAATAACCGATGTTTTAATTTGTCCATGAATTATTCTAAATGCATAAAGATATACGGCATCGCTTTGTTGACATTTTGAACAGTCTTGATATTTTGTTACTTTATTATTAAAAGACCCTAAGACCAAAGGTCGAGAGCCACGAAGTGAAAAGTAAGTAGAAAAGAGATAAAAAAACATAAAAATGAATATAAAAATAGCAGTAATCGGCTTAGGCTATGTTGGCCTACCATTAGCAAGGTTGTTTTCAACCAAATTTCCAACCATAGGATACGACATTAACCAAGAAAGAGTAAA
>CAYFWD010000023.1:21045-24741 GCA_964346795.1 uncultured Bacteroidaceae bacterium | reverse complement strand
GATTTAGATGCTCTTCGCAATCTATTATTTCTTTTGCTTTTGCGAGAACATCATTACTTACAGCGTTATCTTTTCTGTGTAAATACTTATTAATTAAGAAAAGCACAGCGTCTTTTGGAAGGTAAAGTTTGTAAACCCCTTTGTTGAGGCGAAGTAAACGATTGAAAATATATTTAGATATTATAGAGTAAATCCACAAACCACTATTTTATTATTGTTATTTTCTGTAATAGAAATATTGTAGAGATATGTGTTCTCAATATAAGGGATAGTGTAGATTAGTTAATAAAAGAACACAAATTAATTTTTTACACAAAATAGAAATGACAAAAAATAGATTTTTTAGCATTTTTGCCATAGTGGCGATTACTATAGTAAGCATTGGTTTCTTCCTTTCTTGTTCTAATGAAGATGAAAGTTTTAAGAATGATAACGTAGTAAATTTAAATAAAAATACCTATATAGAAATTAATCCTTATGATGAAAATTCAAATCAATTAGAATTATTTTTCAACGGAATAAAAACAATTTTATCTGAAATAGATGAAAATACACCATATGAAGTTTATCAAACAAGAGTGGAAGAATTAATGAATACACATCCTTCTACTTATCCTGTAATTAATACTAATATTTATACAAAAGAAGATAAAGATTTCATTGATAAGTTTATGGATGATTATTTAAAAGATATACCTTTAAAAGGGATAAATCATGCTTCTGAAAATGCAGAACAGATATTATTAAATATGGATAAGGGTTATCTAAAGTCTGATTTATTGAGTATCGTTTCACAAATAAAAAATACATTATTATACATAGACGAAATAATTATTTATTATGCACCTAACTATGAAGGCAGAGTAGATAATTGTATAGGTAATCATTTAAATGATGTATTTAGTGATAACTGGGTTGCTCAAGGAGTTTTTATTGCAGGTTTACCAGGAAGTTTTTTAGCTATTGCTGCAGAGTGTGCATATTTGGCTGCATTTAAGCCACAAGATCCATACTGTCAAAATAATTGGATGAATTAATATTATGAAGAATAGCCTAGTAAAAATTGAAGCTATAATTGGATTGTTATCTGTTATTTTAGCTTCCATATTCCTTTATATTGATAAAAGGGGATATATTCCTATTATTTTATCCATAATGATAATTGTTTATTCTATTATTATGATAAGTAAAAGGAAAGAACATGTTTATTACAATAATAATATTTTCATGTATGCATTTTCTTTGTTTTGTAAACTATTTGCTTATATAGCTTTAATATTTATTGTATGTTCTTATCCAAAGTATGATTTAATATATTATATTTCTTCAATCTTATTTATGATATATGGTGTTTTAGCATATATAAATAATAAACAAGGGAGAGAAATTTTAAGTATTTACATTTACTTTCAAGTATTAACTATATTCTTTACATTAATAAGATATTAAGCGATGAAGAATTAACCCTAAAAGAGCAGTTTATAGCATGCAAACTGCTCTTTTTCGTAGTACGGAATTTTTTCTTTGCAAAGTAAAAAAGTTTATTTTCTATCCCCACAACAAAAAATATTCATTAAAAAGCACATCTAATCCTCAAAATATTTAATAATCGCAAAATAAGTATTTGATGTTGGGGGCATGATTATTTGATGCAGAGGTTGCGATCTTTTGATGTTTGGGGTATCAGAATCAAAAGATGAGGGGGGTCAGCATCAAATAATCGATAGGTCATAATCAAATGGTTTTGTTTTTTGTATCAAATTTTGGCATTTTCTGCATTTGAAATCATAAAAAAGCTTAAAGCCTTCTCATTATATGACTAAAAGAATCTATAATCTTTGGGATACTGAATTATTTTGAACCACATAATATCTATTCAAAATAAAATACCTAATTTTGAAAATCGAAATTGATTAGATTATTGTATAAATATATAAATGAAGAAAGTTGCATTTCATACTTTAGGGTGTAAGCTAAATTTTGCTGAAAGCTCCGATTTGGCAAGAACATTTACTCAAAACAACTACGAGCAGGTATCTTTTAAAGATTTTGCAGATGTATATGTTATCAATACATGCACCGTTACTCAGGTGGCTGAAAAGAAATGTAGAAATGCCATTCGCCAAGCTAATAATATAAATCATAATGCTACAATTGCTGTTATTGGATGTTTTGCTCAGCTTAATCCAAAAGAAATTGCAGAGATTGAAGGAGTAGATATTATTTTGGGAAATGCCGATAAGCATAAATTATTCGAATATATCGAAAGCAAAGAGAAATTTGATGAGCATTTCAAAGAGGTTGTGCCAATAGATAATGTAAAAGAATTCGTTCCCTCCTACTCTTTTGAAGATAGGACAAGAAGTTTCTTAAAGATACAAGATGGTTGCGACTATTTCTGTTCCTATTGTGCCATTCCATTTGCAAGAGGAAGAAGCAGAAGCGACACAATAGAAAACACTATTAAGAAAGCTATTGAATTAGAAAAGGAAGGCAAGAAAGAAGTTGTTTTGACAGGAGTAAATATTGGAGACTTCGGAAAACATCAAGGCGAAGACTTCTTTGGATTAATAAAAGAATTGGACAAGATAGAGAATATTGAAAGATATAGAATTTCAAGCATTGAACCAAATCTAATCACAAATGAAATTATTGATTTTGTAAGTAAGTCAAGAAGTTTCTTACCTCATTTTCATATTCCATTACAAGGCGGAACAAACTTCTTACTTAAGAGAATGAAAAGAAAGTATGACAGAGAACTTTTTGAAGACAGATTAAGATACATAAAACAAGTTATGCCTCATGCATTTATTGCAGCCGATATAATAATTGGTTTCCCTGGTGAAAGTCAGGAAGAGTTTGATGCCACAATAGACTTTATAGAATCCCTTCCTCTTTCAGCCCTTCATGTCTTTACCTATTCCGAAAGACCCAACTCTTTAGCAATAAAGTTTGACAACAAAGTCTCTATGAATATTCGTAAAAAACGTAGCCTTATAATTCAAGATATTTCTGATAGAAAGAAAAAAGAATTTTATGAAAACAACATAGGATATAAAGCCAAAGTACTTTGGGAGAGCGATAATGATAAAGGAAGAATGTATGGATTTTCTGATAACTACATAAGAGTATGCAGAAAATTTGATGAAAGATACATAAACACCATAACCCAAGAAACCTTAACACATCTAAACTATCAAAATCTTAGCTTTGAGGTAAAATAATCATAATTTATATGCAATTTGAATTAGTTTTTGTATATTTGTGCCTTGAATAAATTTGTTTTATGAGAAAATTATCCTTTTTAGTAATTGTTATCGCTATTGCGGTTGCAGGTTGCAAGAGTATAAAGCCTGCTGATTTTCAACCTGATTATCAAAATGCGAACCTTCTTCCTCGTATGTCTATTTGGTTTGATGTGCCTTCTTTTGAGAATGCATACGGAGCTAACTCCTATTCTGCTGATGGCTCTACTTCCCCTGAATCTCCTTATGGTAAGGGAGTGTTTGAAGTAGACATAAATACTAAGATATACACCGCAGAAAAGAGAATACAAGACGGCTGTATCCTTTGGGTTAATGATGTTCAAAATAATATTATGACCCCAACAGGAAAAAGAAGTGGTAATATAGTGCTAAGGCTTGGGAATGCTTATAAGAAAAACAACTACAAATGGAGTTGGCTTTCGGCTTTCAC